>NZ_VFTW01000017.1:0-132737 GCF_006440815.1 Mesorhizobium sp. B2-8-3 | reverse complement strand
CCGACCAGAGTTTCAGTGCCATCATCCATCTCGCTGCCGCCGTCATAAACTCACGATGAATCTCAACAAGCCCTAGTCGGTGAAGCCGGTCACACCCAGCCGGAAAGCTCGCGCCGCGCCAGCGCTTCGATGACCGCCATGCCCTCGGCGCTGTCGTTGAGGCAGGGGATATGGGCGAAGTTCTTGCCGCCGGCGTGATGGAAGGTTTCGGCCGCCTCGCGGCCGATCTCGTCCAGCGTCTCGATGCAATCGACGGAAAAGCCGGGATTGACGATGGCGATCGATTTCACGCCGTCCTTGGCCAGTTTCTCGACGGTGACATCGGTATAAGGCTGCAACCATTCCTGCGCGCCGAAACGCGACTGGAAGGTGGTGATGAGCTTGTTCTCGTCCCAGCCGAGGCGCGCGCGCAGCAGTCGCGTGGTCTCCAGGCAATGCGCCCCGTACGGATCGCCCTTGTCAGAGTAGGGTTTGGGGACGCCGTGATAGGAGGTGATCACCACCTCAGGTTCGAAATCGAGCGTTGCGATGTGCTTCTCAATCGAGCGGGCGAGCGCCTCGATATAGACGGGCTCGTCGTAATAGGGCGGTACGCTGCGGATTGCCGGCGCATGCCGGATCTTCATCAGCGCGCGAAACAACTGGTCGTTCGCGGTCGCCGTCGTCGTCGCCGAATATTGCGGGTAGAGGGGGAAGGAAAGGATGCGCTCGCAGCCTTGCGCGACCAGCTTTTGCGCGACGCTCGCCGTCGAGGGGTTGCCGTAGCGCATTGCCCAGTCGACCGTCACGTTGGGCAAGTCGGCCAGCGCAGCGGCCAGCTTCTGACCTTGAGCGCGGGTGAAAGTGCGCAGCGGCGACTCGTTCATCTCCCGGTTCCAGATACGCGCGTAGTTGGCGCCGGATTTTTTCGGTCTTGTGGTCAGCACGAGGCCGTAGAGGATCGGATACCAGATCGCCTTGTTGAGCTCGATGACGCGCGGATCGGAGAGGAACTCGCGCAGGTAGCGCCACATCGGCTTGAAGTCCGTGCCGTCGGGCGTGCCGAGATTGACCAGCATGATGCCGATCTTGCCCGTCCTGGCTGGCGGAGCGCCCGCCAGCGGCGGGCCGGGGACCTTCGCGGTTCTGGCATCGGTGGGGCTGGCAAGCGTCATGAACAGTCTCCGGTAGCGCCGCGAAACTAGCGATGCCCTGCCGGTTTTCAATGCTGCGTCTGGCCGCACTTTATCGCGTTTGGCACCCGAAAAGGAACACCCGCCCGTTTCCGGGCGGGTGCCATGAATTCCGGGTGGCCGCTTACTTCGCGGCCGGCGGAATGGTCAGCGTCGCGCCGAGCGGCAGGCGACGCGGCTTATAATCCTTGTTGGCTTCGGAGATAAGCTTCCACCGGGTGGCGTCGCCATAGGCTTTCTTGGCCAGGTCCCAATAGGTGTCGCCGGCGGCGACGGTGTGGCTGGTCTCAGCCGGCTTGGTTTCAGCGGGCGCCGCGGCCGCCGGCTTGGCCGTCTCGGCGGCTGGGGCGGGAGCAGGCGTCGCCGGAGCGGTTTCAGCCGGCTTCGTCCCTTCCGGTGCCGGAGGGGCCTCGGTCGAGACACTCGGCGGCGTGCCGGCGATGTCACTGGAACTGGAAGGCAAAGCCGGCATTGCCGGTTCGCTCGCGGCCGGCGCGGTCTCGGCCGATTTTGCTGCTTCGGCTGCCGGCGGCTGGGTCGTGGCTGCAGGAGCGGCCTCAGCCGGCTTTGCCGGTTCTGCCGCCGGTGCGGCAGGCGCCGTCTCGGCTGGTTTTGCCGGCTCGGCCGCCGCGGTCGCCGCCGCAATTTCGGTGATGCGGCCGTCAAGCTTCGGCGTGTAGGGCTGATGCGCGCTGAGATAGTCGGCCACTACCTGCTCCAGGCCGGGGCCGTAGTCATAGGCATCCGTGGCCTTGTCGGCGAAAACCTTGTAACCGTCGCCGCCCTGGCGGACGTAGTTGTTGGTGGCGACGAGGTACTGCTTGTCGGGATTGATCGGCGTCCAGGCGCCGTTCTCCATCACCTCGACCGATTTGACGCGGCCGGCATTGGGCGCGACTGATCTGTCGAAGGAATATTTGATGCCGGCAACCTGCGGGAAGCGGCCGGCGCCGTCCTCGATCTGGCTGAGGCCGCTTTCGAGGCCCGCGACCAGGTCCTTGCCCGAGATCTTGAACGTCGCCAGCGTGTTCTGGAACGGCAGCACGGTCAGCACCTCGCCCATGGTCACTGTGCCCTGGTCGATCGAGGCGCGCAGGCCGCCGCCGTTCGAGATGACGATTTCGACGCCCTGGCCCTTGGTGCGGTCGAGAATGGCGTCGGAGACGAGATTGCCCATCTCGCATTCCCGCGCGCGGCAATTCTCGCGGCTGCCGTCGATCGCCTTGGTGGTCTCGGCCACCTCCTTGTTCTTCAGCGCCTCGATCGGCGCCCCGAGTTCCTTGATGCGGGCCAGCACGGCCGGATCGGGGGTGATCGACTTGTCGAGGTAGATCGGGTCGCCGCTGGCCTCTTTGACGACGCCGTTGTCGTCGAACACGACCTTGAACTCGCCGAGATATTTCGAATAGGACGCCGCCTGCACCACTGGCACCTTGTAGCCGTCGGGGTTGTCGACCATCGTCGGATAGGGGCCCGCCGCCTTCGGATCGGTGTTCGACAGGAGCGTGTGGCTGTGGCCGCCGACCACCACGTCGATACCGGGGATTTTCGCTATGACGTCGCGCTCGCGCCTATAGCCGATATGGGTGACGGCGATGATCTTGTTGACACCCTCTCCCTTCAGTTTCTCGACTTCGGCGGTGATCGCCTTGACGTCGTCCGTTATGGCGATGTTCGGGCCGGGCGAGGCGAGTTCCGGCGTGTCGTTGGTGACGGCGCCGACGATGCCGATCTTCTGGCCACCGACCTCGACGACGATTGAGGGCTTGAACTTGCCCGCGGCGCCGGACTTGTCGTTGGGCACGACATTGGCGCTGACGATCGGGAATTTCGCCTTGTCGAGGAACGGCACCAGCGCGGTCTCGCCGTCGTCGAACTCATGGTTGCCGAGCGTTACCGCGTCGGGCTTGATCTGATTGAGGAACTCCTCTTCCACCGCACCCTTGTAGGTGGTGTAGAACAGCGATCCCTGGAAGTTGTCGCCGGCGTTGAGCAGCAGCACGTTCTGGCCTTCGAGCTTCTTGCGCTCCTCAGCAATCGCGGTGATCAGCCGGCCGGCGCCGCCGATGCATTCGCCCTTGGTCTCCTCGTCGGCGGAACAGGTCGACTCGTATTTGTTGTTGCCTTCGATGCGGCTGTGCCAATCGTTGAAATGCAGGATGTTCAGCGTGTAGTCGGCAAAAGATACGCCAGCCGACAGGCCGAGCGTCGAAGCGGACAGGGCTAGGATGGCGGCAATCTTCTTCATCTTCGTCTCCCGGATGAGCTGACTTCGAAGGTGCTTGATGACCCCGCTTGACCGGACAATAACAGTCAGCCTCGGGGTATGTTCACATCGGGTTCCGGTCGATGCAAGTGGAAATCCGGAAGTGTTTTGCCGGCACAAAAAAGGACGGCGGCTTGCGCCGCCGGTCCCTGTCAGCCGAAGATTTGCGAACCCTCAAGCCCGGCGCGTCAGCACAAAATTCTGGCCGCTGGCGCTGGTGCAGTTGAGCTGGCTGGTGGAGATCATCAGGCAGTTGAAGCTGACCGGGGTCTGGCGGATCAACGAGGTGCCGTGGATCTCGACCGAGGTCGCGCCGGTCATGGTGTAGCTGCCTTCCGACAGCTTCTGGCCAGTGTCGGTGGCGACGGTGGTGAAGCTGCCAGCCATGAAGGTCGACAGGCCGGTGCCCTTGGCGTCGATCCAGTTGCCCTCGACACCCTTCGGCGCCGCCGCCATCGAAGGCTGGTCCGAGGGACCGGTTGTGGTGCAGGCGGCCGCAGCCAGAAGGCTTGCCGCGGCGCCTGCCGAAAGCAGTTTGCGCGCAATGGTCATTTTTGAAAATCCTCTCCTCAGTCCGCATCCTTCAATCGCCCGATTTCCGGGCGATTGCAAGGCGGTGGCTCCGGTCAGTCCCGGCGCTATCGGACCAGAATGTTGCGGAACTGCCACGGATCGTCCTTGTCCAGGTCCTCCGGGAAGAGACCCGGCCGATTGTCCAGCGGCGTCCAGTCGGTGTAGTAGCCCCTGACCGGCCCGAGATAAGGCGTCTGCACTTCGAGGCAACGCCGGTAGTTCATCTCGTCGGCCTCCACGATACCAGCGGTCGGATTCTCCAGCGCCCAGACCATGCCGGCGAGCACCGCCGAGGTGACCTGCAGGCCGGTGGCGTTCTGGTAGGGGGCGAGCTTGCGTGCCTCGGCCAGCGACAGCTGCGAGCCGTACCAGTAGGCGTTCTTGTCATGGCCGTAGAGCAGCACGCCGAGCTCGTCGACGCCGTCGACCAGCTCGTTCTCGTCGAGCACGTGGTGAACCGGCTGCGGCTTGCCGGCGGCGCCGAACATCTCGTCCAGCGACAGCAAGGCGTCGTTGCAGGGATGGTAGGCGTAGTGGCAAGTCGGGCGGTATTGAAGCTTGCCCTTCTTCGAGCGCACGGTGAAGAAATCGGCGATCGAGATCGCCTCGTTGTGCGTCACCAGGAGGCCGTATTGCGCGCCCGTCGTCGGGCACCAGGAGCGCACGCGCGTGTTGGCGCCTGGCTGTTCCAGATAGATCGCCGCCTTGGAGCCGTGCTTGTGCTTATTGCCATTCTTTGGCATCCAGTTTTCATGCGTGCCCCAGCCAAGCTCGGCCGGCTGCAGGCCCTCCGAGATGAAGCCTTCGACGGACCAGGTGTTCCAGAACACGTTCATCGGCTTCGGCTTCTTGGTGCGCTGGGTGTCGCGCTCGGCGATATGGATGCCCTTGACGCCAGCCTTCTTCATCAGCCTGGCCCAAGCCTCGCGATCTTCCTGCGCGGGCTCCGAAAACTCGAGACCGAGATCGGTGGCGAGGTTGACCAGCGCCTTCTTGACCAACCACGAGACCATGCCGGGATTGGCGCCGCAGGTAGAGACCGCCGTCGGGCCGCCGGGCTTGTCCTGCTTTTCCTGGATCATCGCCTCGCGCAGCGCATAGTTGGTGCGGCTGGCATTGTCGGCCTCGGCGTCGAAATAGAAGCCGAGCCACGGCTCGACGACGGTGTCGATGTAGAGCACGCCGAGCTTGCGGCACAATTTCATCAGGTCCACCGAGCCGGTGTCGACCGACAGGTTGACGCAAAAGCCCTGGCCGCCACCATTGGTCAGAAGCGGCGTCAGCAGCTTCTTGTAATTCTTCTCGGTCACCGCTTCCTGGACGAAGGCGATGCCACGCTCGTCGAGCAGCTTGCGGTCGGTGTCGCGCGGATCGACGACCGTCATGCGCGACTTGTCGAACTTGAAATGGCGTTCGATCAGCGGCAGCGTTCCCCGCCCGATCGAACCGAAGCCGATCATCACGACGGGACCGGTGATTTCACCGTAAACGGGCCAGTTTTCATTCGCCATTTTTTCGCACACTCCTTCAAACACGCGCAAAACCGGGCATTTTTCGCCCGACGGCCAAGCCGTACACCACAGATCATTGTCATAAACCAGCGAAAAGCGCCAATCGCGGGTAAGCCGGTTTGGCGGCGTGGTTAAGCCGATCCGGCGATACCGTTGAGGAATGCAACCAGCCGGTCGCGGTCGGCGGTCAGGCCCTTGTAGTCGAGTTGTTGCTGGTCGAGGGCCAGGAGCTGCTCCACGAAGGATGCAGCCAGCGTTGCCCGGTCCGGATGGGCATCGAGCACCTTGAGCGGATCGAGATGGATGCGGATGGTGAACAGGATGTCGCTTGAGACAGGCAACTTGCGCAGCGTCTGACGTTCGACGCGCATGAAGGCATGAGCGTTGATGTCGCCGTCCGCGAATCGCGTCGGGCGGTTGGTGGCACGGTCGATGCGCTGGATATTCGAGAGCGGATGGTAGAGCGCGTCGCCGGCCTGGATCGACCAGTTGAAGCGCTCGACCGCTTGGCCCTGCATGCCGTCGAACATCCGGTTGATGAGCTCGGCCGGCCGCGTGCCGGGTCCGAATCCAGGCACCGGCGCATGGATTTCCTGCAACGGCTTGCCGAATTTTTCCTGCAGCGACCAGGACGAAGGGAAGCAGAGCGAGCCGGCGGCGAGCCGCCAGCCGCGTTCGTCGCGGCGCATCAGGATCAGGTCTTCCTGGACGAGCAGGGATGCTCTGGCAAGCGGCGCGTTGCGTAGGGTAGGCGGCAGCCGGTCGGTCGCGCTTGCGAGACCGATGACCTCGACATCCGAGCCGGTGCCGCAATGGGTGCGCGGGTGTTTCGCGATGAGATGCGGGCTGAGCAGGGCCAGCACTTCGCTTTGCGCGTCGCGGGTGCCGGCCTCCTCGACAAAGACCTTTTCGGGGATATCGGCATAGAGCCGCTGCTTTTCGGCGAGGTGCGGGAGAAGGAATTCGTCGACCTCGATCCAGCGCTCGATTCCGAGCGGCTTCAGCCCGATCGTGAAGAGTTTCGAAGACCCATCATAGGGCGTATGGGTCGGCTGGCGAATTGTCATGTCCGCTTGGGTTCTATCCAGTTCCTGTCTCCTGGCTCAATCAGCCCAGTTGCGCCGGGATCAGCCCGCGCAGCGAATTGCCGACGAGGATCGCCTTCGCCGCCTTCAGGTCGTCGAAGCTGTATATCGCTTCCACGGCGCGGCCTTCGTCCAGAAGCTGGCCGCGCAATACTCCAGGCAAAAGGCCGCAGTCGAGGCGGGGCGTGGCGAGCGGGCCGCTGCCGAAATCGGCGAACAGATTGGTGATCGTGCCCTCGCAGAGCTCGCCGAGCTCGTTGGCCAAAAGCACCTCGTCGGCGCGGGTCGCGAGATATTCGGCGCGTGCCTGCGTGTAAACTTGGCGCCGGCTTGTCTTGTGTCGCAGCAGCGTGTCGCCGGAATCAAGACGGATACGCGCCAACTGCAGCCGCCAGACCTTGTCCGCCGGCAGCGGTTCGTAGGCTTGAGCCGCGGCCGTCGCTTCGCCATTTCGCTGCAAAGCAAGGCGCACGCGTAAGGCAGTTCCGTGCCCGCCAACGGTGTTCGATAGCACTTCGCCGATCCGTTCGGGATCGCAGGCGAAGCCGAGTTCGGCGGCGGACGCATAAAGCCTGGCAAGATGGCGCTCGAAGCGCAGGAAGCCGGCACCGGGCTCCCAGCGCATGGTCTCGATCAGTTCGAAGCCGGCACCGTTCCCGTCGCGAAGCGCGCTTTCAACAGACACTCCCGATACTCCTCCTCGGCGGTCGAATCGAAGACGACGCCGCCGCCGACATTGTAGACGGCCTCGCCATCGGCAAAGAGCGAGATGGTGCGGATCGCCACCGAAAACCGCATCCTGCCGCCGGGCGCGATCCAGCCGATGGCGCCGCAATAGACGTCTCGCGGTGCGTCTTCCAGCTCGTGCAGGATTTCCATGGCGCGGATCTTCGGCGCGCCGGTGATCGAGCCGCAGGGGAAGAGCGCGGCGAAGACCTGGCGGATGCCGATGCCGGGCAAAAGCCGCGCTCGCACGCGGCTTACCATCTGGTGCACAGTCGGATAGGTCTCGATGCGGAACAGTTCCGGTACGTCCAGCGTGCCGACTTCGCTGATCAGCGAGATGTCGTTGCGCAAAAGGTCGACGATCATCCGGTTCTCGGCCTGGTTCTTCTCGTCGTTGCGCAGGAAGGCCTTCAGTCGCGCGTCCTCGACCTTGGTCGCGCCACGTGGCGCGGTGCCCTTCATCGGGTGTGTCTCGATCATGCCGCCGGCATCGATCTCGAAGAACAATTCGGGCGAGCGCGACAGGACGATCGGATCGCCGAGCGAGACCAGCGCGCCGTATTTGACCGGCTGGCGTTCCGTCAGCGCGTCGAAGGCCGCAAGCGGATCGCCGGACCATTGCGCATGAACCGGGAAGGTGAGGTTGCCCTGGTAGCAATCGCCCTTGCGGATGTGGTTGTGAAAGCGCGCGAAGCGGCCGGCATAGTCCTCGGCGGACCATGTTGCCCTGGCATCGAAGATCGGGCCGTTGCTGGCTGACGCCTGCATCTGCGGCACCGCCTGCTCGACAGGCGCATCGAAGACGCCGAGGCAGACTAGCGGCGCGCGGCGACCCTCGGGCAGCAGCGGCACCAGTTTCGGCTCGAGCAGGTAACCGGCTTCGTAGGAGAAATAGCCCGCCAGCCATTTGCCGGCGTCCGATGCGGCCTGCGCCCTTTCAAGCGCGGGCATGAACTCTTCCGCGGCCTGCGCGACGATGATCTCGCGCGGCCGGTCGAAGACCAACTGACGAGCGGTCGCGTCGTTGCGGAAAATGGCTGCGGGCAGGGACATGAGCCTCGGATGCGGACAAAAAGCGCCGTCGACCGCTCTATATGGGGGCTTGGCGTGGCGCAATCGAGGGAGCGGCGTCCGGCGGCGCAAAGGTGGCTGGCCCAAAACAAAGACGGCGCCCGTAAGGACGCCGCCTTGCTGCCAACCAGGCAGGCTGCTCAGGTGTTGCTTGCGGTTCCGGCCGTCGGGAACTGGTGGGCGAATTCGGCCTCGTTGCCGGCGGCCAGCAATTTCGCCTGCTCGATCCATTTTTCGCGCGCGATGCGGCCGTCGAAATTGAGCACTTCCTCGATGCGTTTGACGTCGGCGGCGGTCCAGGCGGCGATCTCGGCATAGGTGGTGACGCCGAGGCCTTTGAGCAGCCTTTCGTTGACCGGGCCGATGCCGATGAGGCGGCGCAGATTGTCGGCCTTGCCGGTCGCGGCCTGCGGCGCTGCCGCCTTCTTTGCCGCGGGTGCTGCCGCCTTCTTGGGCGCGGCGGCTTTGGCCGCCGGCTTCGGTGCCGCTGCAGTCTTCGTTGCGGCCGGCTTCTTTGCAGCGGCGGGCTTTGTGGGCCCGGCCTTTGCCGCCGCCGATGTCGCGGTCATCAGCGCTGCCGGCGCCGGCGTGGCGGCCTTATCGGCGCCGGCCTTCGCGGAAGGCGCGTCGCGCAGCCGGCTTTCGAGATCGGCGCGGGCACGGCCGCAGGCGTCGAGCTCGCCCTTCAACCGATCGCTGTCCGCGCGCAGCCTGTCGCGCTCGCCTCGCGTGCGGTCGAGATCTCCGCGCAGACTGTCGAACTGTCCGCGCAGGCGGCCCCAGATGAACCAGCCAACCAGGATACCCACAACGAACGCCAGGAGCATGTAGAAGAAAGTGCTCATTTCCCTCTCCAGTCCGATCGGTCGGCCGAGGCCCGGAAAGGCGAGCGCACGCCAAGGATCGTCAAAGGTTCCGTGGTCGGCGGAACCGCCGGCTTCAATCGAGCCATCGGCGTTCGGCCTTGTCCGGGCCGACGGCCATCATCGCATTCGCCGTGGCGTAGCGGCAGGCCATCTTTGGGCCGCGCGATGCGTCCGGCTGAGCTTGAGGCCGGACGCTATCATATGGCTTGTCGAAAGCCAGTTGAAAAATGCGCTGGAGAGTTATTCAAGAACAGCTATTTAGGGCAGGAATAGACCCTTGCTAATATGCATCCCGGCTAAACTATTACGACCGATGCCTGCACCGTAGTTGTCGTCAACTATCGAGCGCTTCCAATTCGTCGATCAGCGAACCGATCACGCCGAGGCCGATCTGCCAGAATGCGGGATCGGTGGCGTCGAGGCCGAAGGGCGCAAGAAGCTCGGAGTGATGCTTCGTACCGCCAGCGCGCAGCATCTCGAAATACTTCTCCTGAAATCCGCGCTCGGCATTCTGGTAGACGGCATAGAGCGAATTCACCAGGCAATCGCCGAAAGCATAGGCATAGACGTAGAAGGGCGAGTGGATGAAATGCGGGATATAGGTCCAGAAGACCTCGTATCCCTCGCGCAGCTTGATCGCCGGCCCCAGGCTCTCGGCCTGCACTTCCAGCCAGAATTCGCCGAGCCTGTCCGAGGTCAGCTCGCCGTTCTTGCGTTCGGCATGCACCTTGCGCTCGAACTCGTAGAAGGCGATCTGGCGCACGACGGTGTTGATCATGTCCTCGACCTTCTGGGCGAGCATGGCCTTGCGCTCGCGCTTGTCGCCGGTCTGCTCGAGCAGCGAGCGGAAGGTCAGCATCTCGCCGAAGACGGAGGCGGTTTCGGCCAGCGTCAGCGGCGTCGAGGCCATCAGCGCGCCCTGGCCGGCGGCCAGCACCTGGTGCACGCCATGGCCGAGCTCATGCGCCAGCGTCATCACATCGCGCGGCTTGCCCATGTAGTTGAGCAGCACGTAGGGATGCGCCGACGGCACCGTCGGGTGGGCGAAGGCGCCGGGGGACTTGCCGGGCCGCACCGGCGCGTCGATCCATCTGCGATCGAAAAAGCCGCGGGCGATTTCGGCCATGTCCGGCGAGAAGCGCTGGTACGCCGAGAGCACCGTGTCCCTGGCGTCATCCCAGCTGATCACCGCCTGCGGCGTTTCCGGCAGGGGCGCGTTGCGGTCCCAATGGTTCATCACCTCCATGCCGAGCCAGCGCGCCTTCATCGCGTAATAGCGATGCGACAGCCGCGGATAGGCCTCGCGCACAGCCGCGGCCAGCGCATCGACCACATCGCGCTCGACACGGTTGGCGAGGTGGCGCGAGTCGGCGATATCCTGGAAGCCGCGCCAGCGGTCGGAGATTTCCTTGTCCTTGGCCAAAGTGTTGGTGATGAGCGTGAAGGTGCGCAGGTTCTTGCGGAACGTGGCGGCCAGCGCCTCGGAGGCGCGGCGGCGCACCTCGCCGTTCGAATCCTGCAGCCGGTTCAGCGCCGGCTCGAGTGTCAGTTCCTCGCCCTCGACGTCGAAGCGCAGGTCGGTCATCGTCTCGTCGAACAGGCGGTTCCAGGCGCCGCGCCCGGTGACCGACTTTTCGTGGAACAACTGCTCGACGCGGTCCTCGAGCTGGTAGGGTTTGTCCTTCCTGAGGTCGAGCACCCAAGGCCGGTAGTGGCCGAAGGCCTTGTCGGCGGCCAAAGCGCTTTCGATCGCCGCATCGTCGATCAGGTTGAGCTCGAGCGCGAAGAACAGGAGATGCGCGCTGGCGTCCGTCATCTTTTCCTGGACGTCGCCATAGAGCTTGGCGCGCTGCGGATCGGCCGTGTTGCCGGCATAGACGAGGCCGGCATACGAAACGATGCGGCCGATCAGTTCCTCGAGCGCCTCATAGGCCTTGAGCGCCTCGCCCAGCCGGCCGGCGGCGCCGCGCCCGGCTTCCGCGGCCAGCGTACCCTTCCAGCGGGTCTCGAAGACGATGGCGTCGCTGGCCGCCTTGGCGATGTCGCGCTTCAACTCCGGCGCTTCCATGCCGGAATAGAGATCGGCGAGATTCCACTCCGGCAGGTCGCCGAGCTCCGCCGCGCCCTGTCCGGACGACGCCGCCGCAAGCCGCTGACCAAACATCATGCGCATCAACAATACCTTTTTTGAACCAAGGGGCCAGAATCAAAGGGAAAGGAGAAGCCGGTCAAATCCTAAGGAATTCGTTCACCGGGTTTTTTGAAACCTTATTTAGAACCCTGTGCCAAGATGATCCACGGGGATTTTCTCGGGCGGACAACTCAAACAGTCATGACAGGTTCCATACTCATAGTCGATGACGATCCGGTGCAGCGCCGGCTGGTCGAGGCCGCGTTGACCAAGTTCGGCCACAGCGCGATCGTCACGGATAGCGGCGAGGCCGGCCTCGACGCGCTCGATGGCCCGAACGCGCGCGAGGTTTCCGTCGTCATTCTCGATCTCGTCATGCCCGGCCTCGACGGCATCGGCGTGCTGAAGGCGATGCGCGAGCGCGCCATCAACATTCCCGTCATCGTCCAGACGGCCCAAGGCGGCATCGAGACCGTCGTCTCGGCGATGCGGCACGGCGCCTTTGATTTCGTCGTCAAGCCGGCGTCGCCCGACAGGCTGCAGACCGCGATCTCCAACGCGCTCAAGGTGGAAGCCGTCGAGGACGAGATGAAGCGCGCGTCGCGGCGGCGCGGCGGCGGCCATCTCACCTTCAAGGATATGATCACGCGCAGCCCGGCAATGGACCGGGTGATACGCCTTGGGCAGAAAGCGGCGGCCTCCAACATCCCGATCCTGATCGAGGGCGAATCCGGCGTCGGCAAGGAACTGGTGGCGCGCGCCATCCAAGGCAGCGGCGACCGCCGCTCGAAACCGTTCGTCACCGTCAATTGCGGCGCCATCCCCGACAATCTCGTCGAATCGATCCTGTTCGGCCACGAGAAGGGTTCCTTCACCGGCGCCACCGACAAGCACACCGGCAAATTCGTCGAGGCGAACTCCGGCACGCTGTTTCTCGACGAGATCGGCGATCTGCCGCTCGACGTCCAGGTCAAACTGCTGCGCGCCGTGCAGGAAGGCGAGGTCGACCCGGTCGGCGGCCGCTCGACCGTCAAGGTCGATATAAGGCTGATCTCGGCCACGCACCGGAACCTCCTGCAGCAGGTCAAGGACGGCAAGTTCCGCGAGGACCTGTTCTACCGGCTGAACGTCTATCCGATCTTCGTGCCGCCACTGCGCGACCGCCGCGACGACATTCCCTACCTTGTCCGGCATTTCATGGAAAAGGTCGCGCCGACCGATCCGCGCCGCCGCCTTGCCGGCATATCGGCCACGGCGCTTGCCATGTTGCAGGCCTATGACTGGCCGGGCAATATCCGCCAGCTGGAAAATGCGGTCTTCCGCGCGTCGGTGCTTGTCGAGGGGGATGTGCTGACCGAGGAGGAGTTCCCGCAGATCCGGGCGCAGGTGGAAGGCACGGTCAATCTCGAAGCGGAACCGGCATCCGCAGTCGCCGAAACGATTGCGGACGCGTCCCGGCAAGCGGATGAGACCGCTGCCGATGCAATGGGGGCTGGCTTGCCCGATGGCGAGGCGCCAGCCAGGCCGCAGCCGCGTTTCGGGACGCTTCGCGCGCTTGACGAGCGCGGCAATGTGCGGGCGCTGGCCGATGTCGAGCTCGAGATGATCAAGCTTGCGATCGACCACTACAACGGCCAGATGAGCGAAGTCGCCCGCCGGTTGGGCATCGGTCGCTCAACGCTCTACCGCAAGTTGAAGGAATATGGCATTGACCCCGAAGCCGGCCGCGTCGACCGGCTTGCCTCATGACAGGCAAGCCTCGAACCAGCTTGCTTGCCTAAAATCCGAGTCAAATTGTCGCTTTTTACGTGAAAACACAGGGTTTTCAGCGGTTGGCGTTACCGAGGATCACGCATTAACGCTAACGGTAACAGATCGTGTTCTGGCCGAGGCGGATTCTTGATCTAAACCAGCGGTTTACCACGAAATGCTGTGCATAATTTTTGACGGGATATCGCCACGGTGTTACCGCATTTCGGCTTCAATAAACGATGATTAACCATTAGGATCGATATTCGGATGTGAAAACCACGCATCCGTTTGGTCAAATCCGGGGACAAACGGCAGCCTGAAAGCCATTTGATTTGAACAAAATCGAACGACGCAAAAACGGGCGGCATTTTCACATGAGCGTCTGGCCGAGGTGGCTGACGTTCGTGATTTTGGCCGTCGGATTCCTGTCTGTGGTGACGTCGGGCGCCAGGGCTGAAGTGCGTACGCTCAAGCTCTATCACCTGCACACGCACGAGAAGGCCGAGATCGTCTATAAGCGCAATGGCCGCTACGATCCGGAAGGCCTGCGCAAGATCAACATCATTCTGCGCGACTGGCGCCGCAACGAGCCGACCAAGATGGATCCGCGGCTGCTCGATCTCGTCTGGGAAGCCTATCGCGAAAGCGGCGCGACCGACTATATCCAAGTGGTCTGCGGCTATCGTTCGCCGTCAACCAACGCGCTCTTGCGTTCGCGCAGCCGCGGCGTCGCCGAGAAGAGCCAGCACATGCTGGGTAAGGCGATGGATTTCTACATTCCCGGCGTGCCGCTGAAGAAACTGCGCAACATCGGCCTCAAGATGCAGGGCGGCGGCGTCGGCTATTACCCAACTTCCGGCTCGCCCTTCGTGCATATGGATGTCGGCAACGTGCGCCATTGGCCGGGCATCAGCCGCCAGGAACTGGTCAGCCTGTTCCCTAACGGCAAGACGCTGCATGTGCCGAGCGACGGACGCCCGTTGCCCGGCTATGAGCAAGCAGTGGCAGCGTATCAAGCGCGTAAGGGCGCCGGCACCCCGAACATCGAACTGGCCAGCGCCGGCGGCTCGACCAAGCGCTCCGGCGGCCTTTTTGCCTGGTTCGGCGGCGGCGCCGACGAGGCCGATGACGACGCCGACGAAAGTGCCCCGGCGCCTCAGCGGAAAGCCGTGAAGCAGGTCCAGGTCGCCAGCGCCGCCACGGCACGCGACAGCAATCTTCCGGGCATCGCGATTGTCGCACCGAAGGATGCCAAGCGCGCCAACATCCCGCAGATCGCGGATGACAGCGCCGACGATTCGCAACAGCCGCAGCAGGATACGCCGGAGACGATCATCGCCGCCCTGCCGCCCAAGGAAATCCCGCTGCCCGACTTCGCGCCGCGTCCGAAGGTCGATGTCGGCCAGCAGACGCCGCAGAACGTGCCGTTCGCCACGGCGGATGCCTCGGCGACGACGGAGCAGGCGGTTGCGACGGCCCAGGCGCCCGTGCCGGACAAGGTTCCGTTCGGCACAGCCAGCGCCGCGGAGGTCGCGAGCACCGATCCGGCGCAGGTGGCGGTCAACAACATCCCGCTGCCGACCTGGCGTCCTGACCGCTCGACGCCGGCGGAACTCGCGCCGAAGGACAAGAACGTGCTTCTGGCGCTGGCCGAAACCGCTTCGCAGGACAAGAGCGCGACCGACGCGTTCTCGGTGCTGCCGACGGCACGGCCGCAGCCCGGCAAGCAGGATGAGGTGAAAGCCGTTCTCGAACAGGCCAATGCAACCGTCGGGGCCGATGGCGGCGGCGCCGAATACCAGCTCGCGTCGCTGACCGAACCGGAACCGCGCTCCGCGTTCAACGATCCGTCGGGCGTCGATGCGGCCTCGCCGCGCCAGGCCATCGCCGCGCTCCCGGCCGGGGCCGATCCGGCGCAGGCGATCGGCGCCGGCGTGAAGACGACGGCCAAGGAAGGCAGGGCGTCCGCCCACGATCTGAAGCCCGGGCCCAAGGCCATGGTGGTGGCGACGCCGCCGCAAGCCGCGCGCTGGGCGCTGGGCAGCGGCGTCAACATCGCCTCGGTTTCCGACCCGACGACAGCGCCGCGCTATGCCTACAACATCGTGCATACGCCGCCGAGCGAAGTGTATACGGCCGGCTTCCAGGCGGATGGCGGGGTGCCGGACGCAAGCCGGTTCACCGGCAACGCGGTGAAGTTCCTCTCGGTCGCGCGCTTCCAAACGAAATAGCGACCCCGCCAGACACCAGAAAGCCGCGTTGGAGGACAACGCGGCTTTTCGTTTTTCATCCTCGAAGGCCTATTTGACCACCCGATCTTCCCGCTTCGTCTAATGGTAGGACAGCGCCCTTTGAAGGCGTGAATCGTGGTTCGAATCCATGAGCGGGAACCAGACATGGCAATGCTCGGTAGGCGTTCGGTGTGCGCATCTTCACGCCAGGCTAAACTTACCGTGAGGTTGGAGCGCCGCGCCCAATGATGGGTTAAAAGGGGTTCGTTCCAAACTGGGGATATTCATGAAGAAGATTGTATTGGCGTCAGTTCTGGCGCTGGCCGCGGCTTCGGCTGTCGTCGCTCCCTCGCAAGCCGAAACCGTGATCGTCAAGACCGGACGACATCATTGCGTGACCAAGCTGGTGACGCATTGGCGCCACCACCACAAGGTGGTCGAGAAGGTCAGGGTCTGCAGATAGTTGCGTTTGCAAGACTAATCCCGGCCGGCGCAAGCCGGCCGGTCTTTTAGTGCTCAGTCAATTTCCAGCGTGGGCGCTTCGCCCCTGGCCAGGAGCCGCGCGGCGTCGCGCGCGGGCGGCAATCCGAACTGGCGCGCATATTCGCGGCTGAACTGCGAGGCGCTTTCGTAGCCGACGGTGAAGGCGATATGCGCGGCGCTGCCCGGTTGCGCGATCAGCAGATGGCGCGCCTCCAGAAGGCGGAGCTGCTTTTGATACTGGATCGGGCTCATCGCCGTCGCCGCCTTGAAGTGGCGATGAAAGGCGGCGTTGCTCATATGCGACAGCTCGGCCAGTTGCGTCACATCGATCGGTTCGTTGTAGTGCGCGCGGATCCAGGCGGTGGCGCGGCGGATTTGCGAAAGGCGGCCATCGGCACGGGCGAGCTGACGCAGCTTCTCGCCCTGCGGGCCTTGCAGGAGCCTGAACGCGATCTCCCGTTCGAGCATGGGCGCGAGAACAGGAATCTCGGCTGGTTTGTCGAGCAGCCGCAGCATTCGGCGCCATGCGTCGAGCAGCAAGTCATCGAGCTGATTGGTCACGAAGCTATCGCCGTCGATCGCCGGCTTGTGGTCGATGAGCAGGCCGGCGATCAGCTCGGTATCCAGCGAGAAGGCGATGGCCAGGTAAGGCTGTGCGACGCTCGCCTCGAGCAACTGGCTGGTCGCGGGTGTTTCAACCGCATAGACGAAATAGCTGCCGGCGCCGTAGGCAAGCGTGCGGTCGCCGATCAGGACCGTTTTGGTTCCCTGCAAGACAAACAGCGTGGTCGGCTGGCAAAGCTCCGGCAGCGGCGGCGTCGGCACCTCGCTGCGGCCGATGGTGACGCGCGGAATGGCCGTCTTCGTCCGCCGTCCGCGCGCATGTCGGCTGGCGAGTGCGATCAATTCCTGAAGCTCTTCATTCATCGTTTCAGCATTGCCGATCCATGCAAGCCGCGCAACCAAGTGACTCGGAGCCGCGCATCCAGTTGAGAGGATTAGGCAAGAGGACGCGAGGATCCGGCGCGCGAAGCAGGTCGGTTGACGCCAAATCTAGGTCGCCAAGAAGGAGACCTGGAATGACGACGCAAAAGAATGCGCTGGTGACCGGCGCCAACAAAGGTATTGGGCTCGAGGCCGCCAGGCGGCTGGCAACCATTGGGTTCAAAGTCTGGCTCGGTGCCCGCGACGCCAGGCGCGGTCAAGCCGCAGCCGAAATCCTGCGCGGCGAAGGGCTAGATGTCGAGTGGCTTGCGCTCGACGTTATCAGCGACGACGGCGTGGCGGCCGCGGTCAAGACAGTCGCTGTGCAGGCGCCCGGCCTGGATGTGCTGGTCAACAATGCCGGCATTGCGCCCGGCTATGTCGACGCGCTTGGCCCGGACGGCCGCTATGAGCGGCCGCCGAGCCGCGAGAATGTCGCGGAGATGAAAGCCACCTATGATGTCAACGTCTTCGGTCCGGTGCGGGTCACCCAGGCGTTCCTGCCGCTGCTCCTGGCGGTGTCCGCTGCACGGATCGTCATGGTGAGCAGCTATCTCGGATCGCTGGCGCGCGCGGCCGGCAACAGCCAGTCGCCCAACGTCATGGGCTATGGCAGTTCGAAGACCGCGCTCAACGCCGTCACGCTGTCCTTCGCCCGGGAACTCGCGCCTCGCGGCATCATGGTCAACGCCGCCGCTCCCGGCTACACCGCCACGGACCTCAATGCGCACAGAGGCGGCCGCACGGTGCAGCAGGCGGCCGAGATCATCGTGCGGCTGGCGACGCTGGAGCCGGGCGGACCGACCGGCGGCTATTTCGATGAGAACGGCGCGCTGCCATGGTGAGGGCGCTGATTTACTTCTTGAGCTTGCTCGCCTCACGCGCCAGCGCTTCGATCTCGTCCCATTTGCCGGCCTTGATGAGATCGTCGGGCGCCACCCAGGAGCCGCCGACGCAGATGACGTTGGGCAGGCTCAGATAGTCGGCGGCGTTCCTGGCCGTTATGCCGCCGGTCGGGCAGAATTTCACGTCGGCGAGCGGCGAAGCGAAAGCCTTCAGCGAAGCGATGCCGCCGGATTGCTCGGCCGGGAAGAATTTCAGGAAGCGCAGGCCGGCTTCACGCGCGGCCATGATCTCGCCGGGCGTGATGGCGCCGGGCAGCAGCGGCACGGGGCTGCCCTTGGCTGCGTCTAGAAGCTGGCTGGTGATGCCGGGACTGACGATGAATTTCGAGCCGGCGCGGGCTGCTTCATCGAACTGCTTGGCATCGAGGATGGTGCCGGCGCCGACGATCGCCTCTTCGACCTCGGCAGCGACGCGGCGGATCGCTTCCAGCGCGTCGGCGGTGCGCAGCGTGATCTCGATCGCCGGCAGGCCACCGCGCGAAAGGGCGCGAGCGAGCGGCACCGCGTCCGCGACATTGGCGATCTTCAGCACCGGGATGACCGGTTGACCGTTGAGAAGCGACAGGAGCTTTTCGGTCTTGCTGGTCATTTGCTGGTCTCCATTTCGATCGATTTCAACCGATTAGCAGAAGGGTCCGCTCAAGTCCACGAAGCCCGGCGTGTCGCGATGCCGCGCACCTAGCCGCCTTCCTGCTTTGCCTTGAAACGGCTTTCAGCGCTGTCCAGAGCGGACCGCCGTTTCCTGGAAACGGCAACCGCTCTATCTTTAATTTTGCGCAATTCCGGACGGAAAACCGCTTCGCACTTTTCCTGGAGTTGCTCTATGGCATGGCCATGACAACGACAACACAAAATCCGGTCCGCGTCGCGGCGCTTTACAAATTCACGCCGCTCGATGGACACGAGGCTCTGTGCGCGCCACTCGCCGCCTTCTGTTGCGGGCGCGGCATCAAGGGCACGTTGCTTCTGGCGCATGAAGGCATCAACGGCACCGTCGCCGGCAGCGAGGAGGCGATCGCCGCGCTGATGTGTCACCTCGAGGCCATCGAAGGCCTTGCCGGACTGGAAGTCAAATACAGCAGCGCCGCCGAAATGCCGTTCCACCGCATGAAGGTGCGGTTGAAGCGCGAGATCGTCACCATGGGCGTCGAGGATATCGATCCGGCGGCGAGCGCAGGCACCTATGTCGCGCCGGCCGACTGGAACGCGCTGATTTCCGATGCCGATACCTTGGTGATCGACACGCGCAACGCCTATGAAGTTTCGCTCGGCACTTTCCAGGGCGCGGTCGATCCCAGGACCACCAGCTTCCGCGAATTCCCGGCCTGGGTCGAGCAGCACCGTGGAGAGCTCGAAGGCCGCAAGGTGGCGATGTTCTGCACCGGCGGCATTCGCTGCGAGAAGGCGACGGCCTATGTGAAGTCGCTCGGCCTCAAAAACGTCTTTCATCTCAAGGGCGGCATCCTGAAATATCTGGAAGACGTCCCGGCCGAGGAGAGCCTCTGGCAAGGCGAATGTTTCGTGTTTGACGAACGGGTGTCCGTCTCGCACGGTCTCGCGGAGGGCGAAGCCGAACTCTGCCGCGCCTGTCGGCACCCGCTGACGGTCGAGGACAGGTTGTCGCCGAAATACGCGATCGGCGTTTCATGCCCGCATTGCTTCGAAATGCGGTCCGATGCGGATCGCGAGCGCTACGCCGAACGCCACCGTCAGGTCGAACTTGCGCAAGCGCGCGGCGGCAAGCGCCATATCGGAAGCTAGAGCCACACGCTCTTGCGCGTAAAACTCGCCTCGTCATTGTAATGTCAATGCGCGGGGCCTACCTCTTGCCGGTCCGAAACCGTGCCCGCGCGCATTTCGGCCGGGCCAATTCTGGAGGCATTGATGCTCGATCCCAAGAAGCTGCTCGACGACCTTCTCGGCTCGCAAATTCCCGGCACCGGATCGACCGTCCGCGACAAGGCGGGGCAGGCGGTGCAGATGGCGAAGGACAATCCGCTCGCCGCCGGCGCGCTTGCCGCCGTGCTGCTCGGCACCGGCACCGGCCGGCAGGTGACGGGCGCGGCCATCAAGCTCGGCGGCCTGGCGGCGATCGGAGGCCTCGCCTACAAGGCCTACCAGAACTACAAGGCCGGCAAGGAGCCGGCGCAGGCGCCGGCCGCCAGCGAGCCGGAGTTGCTGCCGCCGCCCGCCGATACCGCCTTCGATCCCTCGCAGGCGCCGCAAGGCGAAGCCGAGTTCACGCTGACGCTGGTCAGGGCGATGATCTCGGCGGCGAAGGCCGACGGCCATGTCGATGACGACGAGCGCAGGAAGATCGCCGACAAGCTCAAGCTCGCCGGCATCGGCGCCGAAGCGGAAAAATTCCTGCTCGCCGAGCTCGAAAGCCCGCTCGATCTCGACACGCTGGTCGCCGGCGCCAAGACCGATGCGCAGAAGCTCGAGCTCTACACCGCCTCGCGGCTGACCATCGATCCCGACACGCGCGCCGAGCGCGGTTACCTCGACCTGCTCGCCGGCCGCCTCGGCCTGCCGGACGCCCTGGTCGATCATGTCGAGGCCACGGTTTCGGCTGCCAAGGTGCCGGCGGGAACGGCGCCCAATTCACCGTGGTGATTCGGCGTGGTAAACGTCCTTCGGGGACGCCTTGCCGTCCGTTAACTTCTCGTTAACCCAGCAAGCGCATCATTCTAACCAGTCGGACCGGCTTTTCCTCCTCCCAAGCGCGGTTCAGATCGGGGCGGTCGCTAATGGCCGCCCTTTTTGTTGACCTCTTCTTTATCACCAACAGCTGCTTGCCATGACCCATGGCATTTGCGATGCCACGTTCTTCCATCCATGACCGGGAGGACGACGATGACAGCCATAGCACAGAAGACCGCCATCGTTACCGGCGCCGGCACCGGCATCGGCAAGAGCGTCGCGACGGCGCTGCTCAAGGCAGGCTGGAACACGGTGTTCTGCGGCCGCCGCAAGAAAGTGCTGGAGGAGGCGATCGCCGAGGCGGGGAAGACGCAAGCCAAGGCATTGGCCGTCGCCTGCGACATCAGCAAGGCCGACGAGGTGGATGACATGTTCGAGACCGTGCTCGAGGCCTTCGGCCGCGTCGACCTGCTCTTCAACAATGCCGGCATGGGTTACAAGTCGACGCTGATCGACGAAATCCCGGTCGAGGTCTGGAACGACGTCGTCGGCGTCAACCTCACAGGCTCGTTCCTATGCGCCCGCGCAGCCTTCGGCGCCATGCGCCGGCAGAAGCCGATGGGGGGCCGTATCATCAACAACGGCTCGGTGTCGGCCTATGCGCCGCGCCCCGGCTCCGCGCCCTATACGGCGACCAAGCATGCGATCACCGGGCTCACCAAGACGCTGGCACTCGACGGCCGGCCTTTCGACATCGCCTGCGGCCAGATCGACATCGGCAATGCGCTGACCGAGATGGCGCAGCCGATGACGGTCGGCGTGCCGCAGGCCAATGGCTCGATCGCCGCCGAAGCGGTGATGGATGTCGAGCGCGTGGCCGATGCGGTGCTGCACATGGCGAGCCTGCCGCTCGATGCCAACGTGCTGTTCATGACGGTGATGGCGACGAAGATGCCGTTTGTCGGGCGCGGGTGAACGCCCGACGGGTCACTTTTTCAGAAAAGCCTCGATCCGTTCCAGCGCGCGCAGGATGTTCTCCTCGGAATTGGCATAGGAAAGCCGGATATAGCCTTCGCCGAGAACGCCGAAATCGGGGCCGCCGATCAACGCCACGCCGGCATCCTCCAACAGCGCCGAAGCGAGCTTCTTGGCCTTCCAGCCGGTTTTCGAGACGTTGGGGAAGGCATAGAAGGCGCCCTTCGGCGTGATGCAGGAAATGCCCGGGAGCGCGTTCAGCCCCTCGACCACGATCTTCCTGCGGTTGTCGAAGGCGCGCATCATCTTCTCGACATCGTCCTGCGGGCCGTCGATCGCCGCGATGCCGGCGAACTGGCTCGGCGCGTTGACGCAGGACCAGCAGTTGACCGCCAGCTTGCGCACCTTGTCGTAGAGATGCGCGCCCTTGTCGCCATTCGGCCAGATCGACCAGCCCATGCGCCAGCCGGTCATCGCCCAGGTCTTCGACCAGCCGTTGAGCACGATCAGCCGATCACGAATTTCGGGGAAGTTCAGCAGCGAGCAGTGAGTCTCGCCGTCATAGGTCATGACGTCGTAGATCTCGTCCGACATGATAGCGACCTGGGGGTGCTTCTCCAGGCCCTTGACCAGCTTCTCGATCTCGGCCCGCGGAGTGACGCCACCGGTCGGATTGGCGGGCGAGTTGAGGATGAGCAGCCTGGTCTTCGGCGTGATCAGCGCCAGCGTCTCTTCCGCCGAGAAGGCAAAGCCGTTTTCCTCGCGGATCGGCACCGGCACCGGCGTGGCGCCGGTGAACTCTATCATCGAGCGGTAGATCGGAAAGCCGGGATCGGGGTAGAGGATCTCGGCGCCCGCCTCGCCGAACATCAGGATCGCGGCAAACATCGTCGGCTTGCCGCCCGGCAGGATCATCACATTCTCGGGCGACACCTCGACGCCAGTGGTGGTCAGCGTGCGGCGCACGACCGCCTCGCGGGTGGCTAAAAGGCCGTTGGCAGGCGTGTAGCCATGGTGGCCGTCACGCAGCGCCTTGATCGCCGCCTCGACGATGTGCTGCGGCGTCTTGAAGTCGGGCTGGCCGATGCCGAGGTTGACGATGTCGCGTCCCTGATGGGCGAGCGCGGTGGCCCTCGCCAGCACCGCGAAGGCATTTTCCTCGCCGAGACGGTCGAAGGCCGCGATCGTGTGGAGCATTTTTCCCGTCCCTGTGGTTCTTTCTGTGAGCGAGCGTTTTTGTGACGGTCCGCAGGTAAAAGTCAACGGATTGGAGTGGCCGGTGTCGGAAGATCTGAAGAATTGGCAGCCGCGTCCGCGGCCGGAACGCAAGGTGTTCGAAGGCCGTTATGTGCGCCTTGAGCCGTTCAGCGCGGCAAAGCATGGCGATGGCCTCTATGAAACCTCGTCCGTCGCCGATATCGATGGGCGCTTCGCATGGCTGCCGGACTATCCGCCGAAAAGCCGCGCTGCCTTCCAGCCATGGCTCGACAAGGCCGAGGCGCTTGAGGATCCGCTGTTCTTCACCGTCATCGACAAGGCAAGCGGCGAGGTCGCCGGACGACAGACGCTGATGCGCATCGATGCCAACAACGGCGTCATCGAGATCGGCAACATCTATTGGGGACCGTTGATCTCGCGCAAGCCGGCGGCGACCGAAGCGCAGTTCCTGTTCATGAAATACGTCTTCGACGAGCTCGGCTATCGCCGTTACGAGTGGAAGTGCAACAACCGCAACGAGCCGTCGAAGCGCGCGGCCGAGCGGTTCGGCTTCAAGTTCGAGGGCATCTTCCGCCAGCATTTCGTGGTCAAGGGTGAAAACCGCGATACGGCGTGGTATTCGGTCGTCGACAAGGAGTGGCCGACACTCCGAAAAGCCTATGAGGCCTGGCTCGATCCGGCAAATTTCGATGCCCAGGGAAGCCAGAAACGGCGGCTTGAAGATTTCCGCGCCGAGTTCGGCGCGTAGATCATGATCCTGAGAGCCGGGAAACCGGTTTTCAGGACCATGGTCGGCAGACAGGAGTTTGGCGATGGCGCATGACCATGCTTCGCACGACCACGGCCCGGCCGGTCATAGCCACAGCCATGGCGCCGGGCATGTGCATGGCTCAACCGACAAGAAGCGGGTGCTGATCGCTACCTGTTTGACCGCCTGCTTCATGGTCGCCGAGGCGCTGGGCGGCTGGCTTACCGGGTCGCTGGCGCTGGTCGCCGATGCCGGGCACATGCTGGCTGACGCCATCGCGCTCGCCCTTGCCTGGTATGCTTTTCATCTCGCCGGGCGTCCTGCCACCGGCCGTCTCACCTATGGCTTCGCACGGGTGAAGACGCTGGTCGCTTACACCAATGGCATCGCCATCTTCGTCATCGCGCTTTGGATCGTCTACGAGGCCTGGGGCCGGCTGATGCACCCGGCGCCAGTGCTGGGCGGGCCGATGCTGGTGGTCGCGGTGGCAGGCCTCCTGGTCAACATCGCCTCCTTCTTCGTGCTGCATGGCGGTGATCGCGAGAGCCTCAACATGCGTGGCGCCATCCTGCATGTGCTGGGCGATCTGCTGGGCTCGGCCGCGGCCATCGTCGCCGCCATCATCATCCTGGCGACGGGCTGGACGCCGATCGATCCGATCCTGTCGGTGCTGGTGTCGCTGCTCATCCTGTCGACGGCATGGTCGCTGATGCGCGAGGCGGCCCACGTCCTGCTCGAAGGCGTGCCGGCCAGGCTCGACCGCGACGTGATCGCCAGGGACATCGAAGGCGCGGTCAAGGGCGTGCGCGAGGTGCATCACATGCACGTCTGGTCGCTCGACGGCACCTCCAACATGGCGACGCTGCACGCTTGCCTGAACGACGGCGTCGATGCGCATGTAGCGGTGAGCGCCATCAAGAAACGGCTTGCGGCCAAGCACGGTATCGAGCATGCCACCGTCGAACCCGAATTCGGCCAATGCGCGGACAGCCATGACGAGCACGATCATCATCATGATCACGACCATGCACATGATGCGCCGCGCGATCGCCGGCACTATCACTGACCGCGGCCTGATGACAAAACCGAGCAGCCTCGACATGAAGAACGCCCGCTGATGGATCGTGACACCCGCAACGCCGCGGCCGCCGCGGCGGTGATACTGGTTGTGTTCGGCCTCGCCGCCTATTTCCTGCCGGTCATCATGCTGGCCGCTGGCAAGGTATCGACGGTGCTGGCGGCCGTTATCGCCGTGGTCTTCATGGTCGGACTGTTCGTCGTCCTGTGGCTGCGCGGACGCAGCCAGCGCAAGAAAGGTCTCTGAAGATGAGAATACTGATCACGGGCGCCGCCGGCATGGTGGGCCGCAAGCTTATCGCGCGCCTGGCCAGGGACGGCGCCTTGCGCGGGCGAAAAATCACGGCGCTCGACCTGCACGACATCGTGGCGCCGCAGGCGCCGGCGCTCGTGGGCGTGGATGTCTCGATCCACACCGGCGATCTTTCCGCGCCCGGCGCCATGGCCGCTCTCGTGGCTCCCCGCCCGGATGTGATCTTCCATCTGGCCGGCATCGTGTCGGGCGAGGCGGAGGCCAATTTCGACCTCGGCTACCGCGTCAATCTCGACGGCACGCGCGCGTTGTTCGACGCCGTGCGGCTGGCGGCGTTTGCGCCGCGCCTTGTCTTCACCTCGTCGATCGCCGTGTTCGGCGCGCCGTTCCCGGAAGTCATTCCGGACGAATTCCATCCGACGCCGCTCACTTCATACGGCACGCAGAAGCAGATGAGCGAAGCGCTGCTTGCCGACTATACGCGGCGCGGCTTCTTCGACGGCATCGGCATCCGGCTGCCGACGATCTGCGTCCGCCCCGGCAAGCCGAACAAGGCGGCGTCGAGTTTCTTCTCCGGCATCATCCGCGAGCCGCTCGCTGGCCAGGAGGCAATCCTGCCGGTGCCGCGCTCGGTGCTGCACACCCATGCCAGCCCGCGCTCGGCGGTGAATTTCCTCATCCATGCTGCCGAAATCGACGGCGACAAGGTCGGACCGCGCCGCAACCTCACAATGCCGGGCGTCGCCGTCACCGTCGGCGAGCAGATCGAGGCGCTTGAGCGCATCGCCGGCGCCGAGGTCGTGAAGCGGATCCGCGAGCAGCCCGACGAGATCGTCTGGGCGATCGTCAAAGGCTGGCCGACACGGTTCGAAGCCAGGCGGGCGAGGGAACTCGGCTTTGCCGCCGAGAAGAATTTCGACGAAATTATTCGCGCGCATATCGAGGATGAGCTGGGCGGGAAGATCGCCTGATGTCTGTCGATACCAGGTGATGCTGAGCTGATCCGCAGATCAACCCGGCTTCGGCCACTGCTTTTGATCAGACGCCGCCCGACAGGCTGGCCGACAGAAGCAGCAGTCCGGCCAGGAAGATGAAGGCGGCGCCGCCGATCTCGACGATCGAATGGATGCGGTTGCCGATGCGTCCGTCGCCGGCGAAATAGACCGCCCAGTTCTTGGCCAGCACGGCGATCGTCGCCAGCGCCGAGACGGTGATCGCAGTGCCGATCGACATCGCCAGCACGGACAGCAGGCCACCGAGCCAAAGCCCGTTGAGCAGCGCGAAGCTCAGCACGATCAGCGCGCCGGAGCAGGGGCGGATGCCGACGGCGGCGACCGCCGACCAGGCCGTGCGCCAGTCGAAGCGGTCGCCCGACAGCATTGCCGGATCCGGCGCATGCGAATGGCCGCAGGTCTCGCAGACTTCGCCCGGGCCGTGGTCGTGATGGGCGTGGTCATGCGCGGCGTGATGGTGGCCGTGATCATGGGCGTGCGCATGCGAATGGTCATGATGATCATGATCGTCATGCACGTGCATGGTACGGGAATGCGCGGCGTGCGCATGTGCGTGGGAATGGGCCGCATGCGAATGGGCGTGCCCCGCATGGGACTGCCCGCCATGCGAATGGCCGGCATGAGCCGCCGACAGGCTGTAGGCGGGCGCTCTGCCGAACAGGCGCAGCACCGACGGACCGAGCTTGCGCCACAGCAGCCAAGCGCCGAACAAGGTGACCAGCACAAAGCTGGAGATTTCCAGGAACCAGGCGGCGTCGGTCATCGAGATCGCGGTGCCGCGCAGCACGAAATAGGCAAGCATCATGACGACCACCGCCGTCAGGCCCTGCAGCAGCGCCGAGACGAAGGAAAGCAGGATGCCGCGCCGGAGCGCGACTTCGTTGGCGATCATATAGGAGGAGATCACCGCCTTGCCGTGGCCGGGGCCGGCGGCATGGAAGATGCCGTAGGCGAAGGACAGGCCGATCAGCAGCCAGAGCTTGCTGCCGTCCTGGCGCATCGCCTTCATGGCGGCGGCGAGCGAATGGTAGAATCCCTGCTGCTGGAGATTGATCCACATCAGGATATGGGCGAACGGCCCCGTGGTGGTTGGCGCCATGCCGTCATTGGTGCCGATGCCGAGCGAGCTTTGCGCATGCGCGACGACGGGCAAATGGGCGATCACCAGGGCCAGCAGGCCGAGCGCTAAGCGGATATTCGTGGGATGCCCCACGAATATCCGCCTAGAGTCCCTTGTTTGTCGCAGGTTCCGATCGCAAAACCGTAGGGCACTTTTGCGGAGCCTGCTTGCGCGCAGCGATGGTTTCATCACCAAATCATCCTTCCGGCGGGCAGTCCAATTCGAGCTTGGTAGCGAAGATCTTGCTCATGTCGGTGCCTGTCGGATCGTTGAAGAACGCGTCCGTCAGGGTCTTCTGGTTTTCCTTGATCGCCTCGTCCGGATCCGGCCGGATGACCTTCTTGGTACAGGTCGAGGGCAGGCCTTCGACGGTGAGGTTGGTGTCGTCGGTGAAGTCGATCGCCGTATAGAAGGTCGGATCGTAGACGCCGATGTCGATCTTGCCGGCGAGCTTGATCGGCGTCTTCGGCTGCGACTCGAACAGGATGATCAGCTGGTCGTTGTCGAAGTTCGCCATCAGATGCGGCGGCGGGACCATCGGCACGTCCTTGCCGTTCTGGGTGACGAGCTGGAAGTAGTTGAACTCGGCCAGCGAGGAATGGACGGTGTCGGCCACTTCCTTGAGCTCTTTGTCGTCAAGCTTCAGATCGGAGTTCTTGTCGAACTCCATCATCACTGTACTCGAAAACAGGTCATCGAAGCGCCAAAGGTGGCGCAGCGCCGTCACACTTTGGTGATCCTGGCTGAGGATGACGTCGAGGCGGGCCTCGGCGAAGACATGCGGGTGCACCTCGGCCGGCTCGACCGCTGCGAATGTCGCCGCCACGACCGAAGCCAGCATGGTTGCTTGCCGTTTCAGATGCATTCCGGGCCGCGATTCCATCGATTTCGGGAGCGAGCCCCAGAGTTGACAGAAAGCGGGCGAAATTGGGACGCGCCTCAGCTTCTTTTCGACGCGCGCCGTTGCATGCGTCCGGGAGACATGCATCAGACGGTGTCGCGCGTCTTGAACCACTGCACCAGGAAATCGACGAAGACACGCACCTTGGCCGGCAGATAGCGGCGGTGCGGGTAGACGGCGAAGATGCCGGTGCCGGCCGGTATACGGTCGTCGAGCGCGGTGACCAGCTTGCCGGACGCGACGTCGGGGGCGGCGATGAAATCCGGCAGCATGGCAAAGCCAAGACCGGAGAGCGCGGCGGCTCTCGCCACGATCGGGCTGTTGACCTCGATCGGGCCCGAAACGGCGACGCTGATAGAGTCCTCGCCCTCGCCCTTGAAGCGCCAGTTGGCCAGCGAGCGGCCGTTGGTGTCGACGATGCAGGGCATGTTGGCGAGATCCTGCGGACGTGTCGGCTTGCCATGTTTGGCGATTAGTTCCGGCGACGCGCAAAGCCTGACCGAAAACGGCGCCAGCCGCCTGGCGATGAGCGAGGAATTCTCCAGCCGCGAGATGCGCACGGCAAGGTCGAAACCTTCCTCGACAAGGTCGACGAAGCGGTCGTCGAGATGGATGTCGAGCACGATGTCGGGGTGCTGCTTGGCGAAGTCGACCAGCGACTGACCGATCGGCGCGTCGGCGAAGGTGCGGGCGGCCGACAGCTTGATCCTGCCGCGAACGTCGCCGGAAGATTGGCGCACCGCCTCGGCCAGGTTGTCGACCTCGCGCACGATTTCGGAGGCGCGCTGATAATAGGTGTGGCCGGCTTCGGTCAGCGAGAACTGGCGCGTGGTGCGGTTGAGCAGCAGCGCGCCGAGCTCGTCCTCCAGCTCGCGCACATATTTCGACAAGAGCGCCTTGGAGCGGCCGATCTTGCGCGCGGCGGCCGAAAAGCCTTCCGCCTCGACCACGTCGATGAAGGCGCGCATGCGCGTCAATGTATCCATGGTCAGACCTTTCGTGCCGCGTCGAGAATCTTGCGGCCGAGCCGTATCAGGGCAACGTCGCTGCCGGAAGGCCCGAGCAGTGACAGGCCGAAGGGTGCGCCGTCGACGGAGCCGATCGGCAAGGTGATCTGCGGAAAGCCCGAAAGACCGGAAAGGCACAAAAGATGCAGCGCCCTTTCGCGATAGGCCTGGAACTGTTCCGGCGTGCCCGCGGCGAGCGGCGCCGCGCCGGGAACGGTGGGCAGGACGAGGAAGCCGTTGTTGCCGAGCAGCGCGCCGAACTCGGCCCGGAACGCCAGCCGGCGCGCGGCTTCGGCCGCGGCGGCCCTGGCGTCGATGGTGCGGCCGAAGCCGAAACGCTCCTCGACGCCGGGGCTCAGGCGGCCGCCGGCCGAGATCCAGGGACCATGCTCGCGCCAGGCCTCGAAGGCCTGCAAGCGGCGAAAGCACCAGTAAAGCTCGTCGGGGAACGAGGCAAAGGTGTATTCGGTCTCCACGGGCTGGCCGATGACGCCGGCGGCCAGCGCCTTCATGCGTGCATATTCGGCGGCTTCCACCGGCCCCATGACGAAGGCATCCAGCCAGCGGATCGACAGCGGGCGGTTGAGTGGATGCTGGTGCGAATCGCGGCCGAGCAAAAGCTTGCCGACCGTCTCATAGGTTTCGATGTCGTCGGCGAACCAGCCGAAGGTGTCGAAGCTCGACGCCAGCTTCATCGCGCCGTCGAGCGGGATGCGGCCATGGGTGGTGCGCAGCCCGATCAGGCCGCAGAAGCTCGCCGGCGCGCGGATCGAGCCGCCGGTATCGGAGCCGGTGGCGATGTTCGCCAGGCCGCCGGCAACCGCGGCCGCCGAGCCGGAGGAGGAGCCGCCGGTGACGCGCTCGGGCGCGGCGGGATTGACCGGGTAAGGGAAATGCGCGTTCTGGCCGAACAGCGAGAAGGCCAGCTCGTCGGTCTGGGTCTTGCCGACGAATCGCGCGCCAGCATCGAGGATCGTCTGTACCGCTTGCGCCGTGCGCGAGGCGGCATGGGCCTCCGCGAATCTCTGCGGGTTGCCGCAGCCGGTGCGGTAGCCGGCGACGTCATAGATATCCTTGACGGCCAGGCGCAGGCCGGCGAGCGGGCCCAATTCCGCATTCGCCACAGGCATTTGGCGCAGATCGAGGAAGGCGTTCAGCGGTCCTTGAGTTCCTGGCATCGTTCGATTTCCGGATACAGTGCGACAAACATTGTTCGATGCCAGAAATTTTACAACCTGCGCTTACGATTTTTATTGATTGTGAAACCCTTCGCTCCTATATCGCGCTTGCCCAAAGTCGCACGTGCCTGTGGGTGTCCGCCGATCCTCGAATGGTGAGGGCAATCGGTAAGGTAACTGGAGCCAACCCCTCCAGTCGGTCAGTGGCCAACCACAAGACCGAGGACACCTTGAAGCAACGACGGTGCGGGCCTTTCTGGTTCTCTTCCGGTTGTCCAAAGACCGGGGTTACTAAAGAGGCACACCTTCATTGCCGGCAGTGCGGACGGGTTTCCCATCCAAGCCAAGGCAGACAAAGCGAACCGAGGCCGGGCAAGGCCAAGGTTCACCGCCGCGAGACGGCGTTTCATGGTTCCGGGGTCTCCACCGGCTGGTTCCATGGATTTCCGTCCCGCCTTTGTCCACCGCGTGTTCGCGAGGCCGACAGCCCGCGTCCCGCAGCCTTATTGCGCGCCGAAAGGCGTTATGGAGAGACCCCGATGGCCACCCAGCGCATCCTTGATTTCCTCGCCACCCGACGTCCGAACGGCCCCTGCCTCGTCGTCGACCTCGATGTCGTGCGCGACAATTTCCGCGCTTTCGAGAAGGCCTTGCCCGATTCCAAGATCTACTATGCGGTGAAAGCAAACCCGGCGCCGGAAATCCTGCGCCTGCTTGCTGCGATGGGCTCGTCCTTCGACACCGCATCGGTTGCCGAGGTCGAGATGGCGATGGATGCCGGCGCGCCGGCGGACCGCATTTCCTTCGGCAACACCATCAAGAAGGAGCGCGACATCGCACGCGCCTACCAGCTCGGCATCCGCCTGTTCGCCGTGGACTGCGTCGAGGAGGTCGAGAAGATCGCCCGCGTCGCCCCCGGCTCGCGCGTGTTCTGCCGCGTGCTGACCGACGGTGAAGGCGCCGAGTGGCCGTTGTCGCGCAAGTTCGGCTGCGTGCCGGCGATGGCCGTCGACGTGCTGCGCCATGCCAAGGGTCTCGGCCTCGACGCCTATGGCGTGTCGTTCCATGTCGGCTCGCAGCAGACCGACCTGACGGCCTGGGATCGCGCGCTGGGCGACGCCAAGAAGGTGTTCGCGACGCTCGCCGAGGAAGGCATCGTGCTCAAGATGGTCAACATGGGCGGCGGTTTCCCGACCCGTTACCTGAAGGACGTGCCGGTGGCCCAGGCCTATGGCCAGGCGATCTTCTCGGCGCTGCGCAAGCATTTCGGCAACGCGCTGCCCGAAACGATCATCGAGCCGGGCCGGGGCATGGTCGGCAATGCCGGCGTCATCAAGTCGGAAGTCGTGCTGATCTCGAAGAAGGCCGACAACGACAATGTGCGCTGGGTGTTCCTCGACATCGGCAAGTTCGGCGGTCTCGCCGAGACGATGGACGAGGCGATCCGCTATCCGCTGGTCACCCGCCATGACGGCTCGGAGACCGCGCCTTGCGTGCTCGCCGGCCCGACCTGCGATTCGGCCGACGTGATGTACGAGAAGACGCCTTATCCGCTGCCCTTGTCGCTGACCATCGGCGACGAGGTGCTGATCGAAGGCACCGGAGCCTACACGACCACCTACTCGGCGGTTGCCTTCAACGGCTTCGAGCCCCTCCGATCCTACGTGATCTGAGCGGCTCGCAAAGGCCGCTCAGATCATCCCAGGTGGGCGCCGTCGCCCACCCGGGCTCGCTTGTGGAACAGATCTCCGCTCGTGAAGGATCGCGGACATGGAATACCTGACCAAATCGGCCTTCGCGGCCACTGAAATTGCCCCCTCGTCCGGACCGTCGGCTGAGCTTTTCTCCGCAGGGGAGAATGGCTCGACGGCAGTGCTTCTTGGCGCATTTTCTTACGGCGAACCGGTTTCCACTTCGCCTGAAAATGCGTTGGCGTCCTCCCTGGCCCTCCGGGCACAGGCTGGCTCGCGCGGCGCGCCGGACGAGGGGGCCGCCCAGGCGCCTGCCTTCGTCATCCTTGGCGAAGGCGCGGGCGACGTCGCGGCGCGCGAAACGCTGCTCGACCGCGCCATGGGGCCGAAGCGCAGGAAGAAGTCATCCGAGAAGCTGCGGCGCGGCCGCCGGCCCTCGGAAGGCCTGGCCTTTGTCGCCCGCGATCCCTCGGGCGCGGTCGTCGGCACGGTGCGGCTGTGGGATGTGAGGCTGGGCGAGGGCGGTCCGTCGGCGCTCCTGCTTGGCCCGCTCGCGGTCGAGCCGGGATTGAAGAGCGGCGGCATCGGCTCGGCGCTGATGCGGCATGCGCTCGCCGAAGCCGCGCGGCTTGGCCATGGCGCGATCCTGCTCGTCGGCGACGCGCCCTATTACGGACGGTTCGGCTTCTCGGCCGACCGCACCGGAGCGCTTGCCATGCCCGGCCCCTATGAGCGGCACCGGCTTCTGGCGCTGGAGCTGAAGGAAGGCGCGCTGGACGGCGCCACGGGCACGATCAAGGCCGCCGGCCGCAAGATCAAGGAACAGGTGCCGGGCTTTGTCGCTTGAGTCTTTGTTTTCACGCAATTCCGGACGGAAAACCGTTACGCACTTTTCCTGGAATTGCTCTAGGTCCGACAAAACAAGAACGCCGCCCATCGGGCGGCGTTTTGCTTTTTGCGAAGGTTAGCCGAGCAACTGGCTGAGCGCCATGGCGACGGTCATGTCGCCTTCGACCTTCAGCTTGCCGGCCATGAAGGCCATGGTCGGGTTGAGGTCGCCGGCAATCAGCGAATCCAGATCGTCGAGCGACAGCTTGATCGTGCAGTCGGCCGGCGCGTCGGTGGTCGAGACGGTCGCGCCGTCGATGACGATGACGCCGTCGCTGCCAGTGTCGAACTTGACGGAATGCTCGAAGCCGGCGCTTGCCACGCGCGACCTGATCTTGTCGGCAATCTCCTGAACGCCCATGGCGGTTCTCCTCGTTGGTTGCGTTGACGCGCACCGGCGCTTGGCCGCTGGGCGAGGTAGACGCGCCGCGCTCCAGCGCGACCACAGGCGCATATAGCTTCGAGTTGACGTTAACGTCAACGCGGTCACCTTGCGTCATATCGCGTAGGGGAGCTGGGCCATGCCCATCGCCGCCGGACGGCGGCCAGGCGGTCAATGCTCCGGCGCTGCCTGGAAGGGCTTGGTCATCGCCGCCGCGGTTTCGCCGGCATTCCTGCGGCGGCGAAGCGCGTTGTCGCGGATATCGTCCTTGGAGAGAAAATTGACCTGGTCGATCAGCACCTCGTGCACCAGCTCGACGCCGACCCGGCTGTTGATGGTGTCTCGGATCGACTTGCGGAAGACGTCGAGATCGATCGATTCCTTCTTGGTGAAATCGATCTGCGGGTTGGAATAGAGATAGGAATAGACTTGGTCGGTCATCAGCGCCTGCGCCGGGACCGACAGCTTCTTTATCTGTTCCGGCTCCACCGTGTAGACCAGCTTGGTGAGGAAATAGCCGTCGATCGTGCCGTCGCGCAGCAACGGCACCGAGATCATGTCGGTCTTGACGTAGTCGAGGCCGCCCAGCATCGGCTTCGGCGGTTCGGCCGTGCCGCGCTGGCCGGCCGCCTGGAAGGAATAGAAGACCGCGCCGAGCGTCACGGCGCAGATCCACAGCGCGGCGGCGATGAACTTTATCACCGGGTCTGTCCTTGCGCCTTGATCATCTTTGTCAGGCTCGCGCCATTCCGAACTCGCCGGCCGAATAGGTGCCGTCGGCATCGGCGCGCTGGATGGCGTTCCTCAGAAGCGTGGCGACCTCGTTGACCGCGTTGAGATGGGCGAGGATCGCCGCCTCGTTCCTGGCCAGCTTCTGGCGTAGCCGCAGCAGGCCTTCGCGATGCTGCTCGAGGAATTCGATCTCGTTGGCGCCCTTCAAGGCGCGGTTCAGCTCGTAGAGGTATCGGCTCTTGCGCGCGTTCGAGGCCTTGAGGTCATAGGCCGTTCCGCTGCGGATGCCGGCGGTCTCCTCGTCCACGACTTCCTCGATACGGCCGATGATGGCGGCGAGGTTGCCGGGTCGTGCGGCGGCGGGCGCCTCCATTGCGTTGGTGCGTGCGGGAAGGTTGGAAAGGTCCGTTTGGTCGGCCATGTAGGTCCCTAGATCTTGATGTCCGTTTTTATGGTTGTGTCGTCGCCGGTCATCGACCGTGCGGCTTTGCGCTCAAGCTCCTCGATCATCGAGGTCGAAAGCCGGGTCTGCTGGTCGATCTCGGTTTTCTGCTGCCCCCCGGCAACAGGGCCAACCGGCACCTTGTGCTTGCCATCGAGATAATGGTCGGCGAGCATCGATTTGGCGATGCCGATGCCGCCATGCGCGGCCATGACATCGGCCACCTTTTCGGCCAGCTGCGACTTCCACATGTCGCCGGCCAGGCCCTTGCCGTAAACGCCCTCGGTGTCCTTGGGCATCATGTTCTGGATGAAGGTCGTCAGCACCATCGCCTCGAAGCGCTGGAACTTCTTCGCCGGATTGGCGGCTTCCGCCTTGTCGGCCGCCGCGCGCGAGAGGATGGAGCCGGCATCGACCGTCGCCGATGGATCGAGAGCGAACGGTGCCGAGGCGCCATTCGCTCGTCTGGCAAGCGTCGCGCGCGCGGCCTCGACATCGGCCGGTTCCGCTGCGCGGGCGACGTCCATGACGATGTCGCTGGGTGGGGAAATGGCCAAGAAAGTCCGCCCTTTGCCGGTTTTGTCATCCGCACAATGACTGAACAAGCTTGTGGCAGGCTTGCGGGAGGTCAGCCTTCGTCCACTCGCTTCTGCGTGATGAGATCGAGCCGCTCGCGGTCGGAGCGCTCGCGCTCGTCGCGGCGGCGCACGTCCTTGTAGGCACGCTCGACCATATTGGTGCGCGCCGTCGCGGTGGCGATCAACGCGGCTTCCTGGCGGGCGTCTTCCAGGTTCTTTTTCTGGCGCTCGAGCGCGCCGGTGATGCGGCGATGATAGATTTCCGGAAAGAGAGCGCCCAGCGAGGCGCCGGTGTCGAAACGCTCGATCAGGTCCCTGGCCTCAGCTTCGGCCTTGACGGCGGCGGCGAGGAAGCCGGCATGGCGGGTTTCGTGCAGCGCCTTCAACTGCTGCTGCACCTTGACCAGTTTCTTCAGGCGGTCCTTTCGCGCGGTCATTGAGCCTATCTCGCCAGCGTGAGGTCGACGAAGCCGTCGACGAACAGCGACAGCAAGGTGCCGACGGCGAAATAGAAGATGATCATGCCGCCGGCGATGACGAAGGGCAGCGAGATGAAATAGACCGGGATCTGCGGCGTCAGCTTGTTGACGAAGCCGATCGTCAGATTGACCAGGATGGCATAGGCGACGAAAGGGCTGCCGAGCCGAATGACCAGGAAGAAGGCGTCCGACACAGTGTCGGTGACGTCGACCAGCGCCGCCTGCGGGTTGAAGAACACGTTGACCGGAGCGACCTGATAGGAGGCGACGAGCGCCTTGACGATCTCGTGGTCGAAGTCGAAGACGAAGAGCAGGAGCAGCGCCGAGAACGAGATGATGGCGGCGAGCGCCGCCTGCGGTTCCGGCTCCTCGATCGCCGGCCCACCCGAGCCGCCATAGCCGATCAGCATGGCGATGGCCGAACCCATGAAGCGCAGTGCCTCCATGTAGAGCCTGGTCATGGCGCCGATCAGCCCGCCGACCAGCAACTCGGAGACGATCATGGGCGCCAGGACCTGCGGGCGCGGATCGACGAACGGGTAGATGCGGTCCCACAGGAAAGCGAGCAGGCCGCCGGTGGCGGCGATCGACACGAAGAGCCGGATCTGGACCGGCACGCGGGCGCTCGACAGGCCCGGCATCAGCATGAAGCAGGCGCCGATACGGCAGAAGGCGAGGAAGGCGGCGATGACGACGCCTTGCGAGAGCGCGTTCACGAGATGGTCCCGAGCACCTTGATCTCGACGCCCTTGGCGATCTCGACATGGCTGAGAACGGGAAGCGTCGTGAACAGCCGCTCGATGATCATGCGCACATAGGGACGCGCGTCGGGCGCGGTGACGAGCACGAAGCGCTCGCCGGCCTCGAGATGCTTGCGGATCGCCTTGGTGGCGTCCTGGCCGAATTCCTCGAGCTGACGCGGATCGATGTCGAACTCGCGCACCTCGCCCTTGGCGTCGCGCTTGAGGCTCTGATGGAAGGCGAGATCCCAGCGATTGCCGAGGCGCAGCACCTTGAGCGTGCCGCCTTCGGAGAGGTCGCCGCAGATCTGCTGCGCCATGCGGATGCGCACATGCTCGACGATCTGCTCGGTGCGGCGCACATGCGGCGCGATCTCGGCGATCGCCTCGATGATCAGATGCAGGTTGCGGATCGAGACGCGCTCGGCGAGCAGCAGCTTCAGCACCGCCTGCAGGCCGGGATAGGAGATGTGCGAGGTGCAGATCTCGTCGGCAAGTTTGCGGTATTCCGGATCGAGCCGCTCCAGCAACGCCTTCATGTCCTTGTAGGACAGAAGCTGCGGCAGGTTGTTGCGGATGACTTCCGAAAGATGGGTGAGCAGCACCGACATGTTGTCGGCGAAGGTGAAGTTCTCGCGCTTCAGGTCCTCGGCGAAGGTTTCGAGCACGGAATAGGCACGCATGCCGAAGGCCGGCTCGCGGATTTCCTCGCCGGGGATCTCCGGCACGCCGCGCGTGCCGAGCAGCACCATGATCTCGCCGACGCGCATCTGGTATTCGGCGACCACAGTGCCGTGCACCTTGATCTGATAGCTCTTCGGCGGGATGGCGAAGTCGTCGGCGACGCGCACCTCCGGCACCACGAAGCCATATTGCTGGGCGAATTTCTTGCGCATCTTCGACATGCGGAACACCAGTTCCTGATGCGCCACCATCAGCCTGGTCGAAAGCTGCTTGCCGATCAGAAGCTCGATCTCGGCGGTGACCAGCGAGGCCTTGACCGAGTTCTTCTCCTCCTCGACCTTGTTCGCCTTCTCCTGCGTCTTCAAGGCTTCGGCGGCGGCGCGTTCGCGGCCCTGGCGCAGCGGGATGATGTAACCGAGGCCGGCCATGCCGCCGGCAAGCGCGAAGAAGGGGAACAGCGGAAGGCCGGGCATCAGGCCGAGGATGACCAGCAGCGAGGCCGCGACGTAAAGCGCGCGCGGATGCGCGCCGAGCTGACCGAACACCGCCTGGTTGGTTGAGCCGCGCGTGCCGCCCTTGGAGACAAGCATACCGGCGGCGAGCGAGACGATGAGCGCCGGGATCTGGGTGACGAGGCCGTCGCCGACCGACAGCTTGATGAAAACGTCGGCCGCCTGGCCAAGACCCATGCCGTGGCGCAGATAGCCGATGGCGATGCCGCCGACGATATTGATGGCAGTGATGATCAGGCCGGCGATGGCGTCGCCGCGCACGAATTTCGAGGCACCGTCCATCGAGCCGAAGAAGGAGGATTCCTCCTCCAGTTCGCGGCGGCGCAGCTGCGCCGTCTTCTCGTCGATCATGCCGGCGGAAAGGTCGGCGTCGATCGACATCTGCTTGCCGGGGATGGCGTCGAGCGTGAAACGCGCGCCGACTTCGGCGATACGGGTGGCGCCCTTGGTGATGACGATGAAGTTCACCACGATCAAGATCATGAAGACGATGAGGCCGATGACGAAGTCGCTCGACATCACCAGCTTGGAGAAGCCCGAGATGACGTAGCCGGCGGCATGCGTGCCCTCGTTGCCGTGCGACAGGATCATGCGGGTGGTGGCGATGTTGAGCGACAGGCGCAGCATGGTGGCGATCAGCAGCACGGTCGGGAAGGACGAGAAGTCTAGCGGCCGCTGGATCCACAGCGCCACCATCAGGATCAGCACCGAAAGCGCGATCGAGAAGGCAAGGCCGATATCGATGAGGAAGGCCGGGATCGGCAGGAACAGCACCGCCAGGATGAAGACGATGCCCAGCGCGAAGAAGATGTCGCGGCCGTTCTTGACCGCCAGGCCGGACGGGAGTGTTTCGCTGATCGCCATATCGTCCTCAAATCCAGGGCCGCCACGCACAGGGCAGGCCCTTGACCGTAACTCTCCAAGCTTGCGCGAAGGTGGGAGAGTGGCTACGGGACCTGGCCACGATCTTGCGAAAGGATGGCAGATGCTCCTGATCACCGGCACGATCCGGCTGCCAGCCGACAGGCTCGACCAGGCAAAGCCAGCCATGCAACGCATGATCCTGGCGAGCCGTGCCGAACCGGGCTGCCTCGGCTATTCCTACGCGCAGGACGTGCTGGATGCCGGGCTCATCCATGTCTCGGAGGCCTGGAGCGACCGCGCAGCGCTCGAGGCGCATTTCAAATCGGCGCATATCGCCGAATGGCGCGCGAGCTGGGCGGAACTCGGCATCGGCGACCGCAAGCTCACGCTTTATGAAACGGACGGCGGCGCGCCGACCTGATCGTCAGAGGCATTTACGGCTGTGCCGCATCCGCGGTCGCGACGGCGACCAGCCAGCGCCGCACGGCGCGCTCCTCCTCGGCGGAGAGGCCGGCGGTGAGCTCGCCTTCCAATCTGTAAACCCGCTCACGGCATTTCTTCAGCAAGGCGCGGCCGCTGTCCGAAAGGTCGAGATGCTGGATACGGCCGTGGACGGCATGGGGTCGGCGGAGGAGGGAACCGGCCTTTTCCAGATTGCCGACAATCACGCTCACCGTCTGCGGCGTCAGCACCGCGAGCCGGGCCAGATCGGCATTGGATAGGCCAGGATAGGCCGAGATCATGGTGAGGGCCGCGAACTGCGCCTGTGTCACGCCGAATTCATCCAGCGCTCGCTCCACCTTCAAGCGGTAGGCGCCAGCCGCCTGGCGCAGCAGATAGCCCAGATAGCCTTGCTCGCCGCGCTTGCCTTCACCGGCGGACGGAATGGATGGAATCCCCTTGCGCATAATATCATAGCTCTTATATGTTGTTCGCATTCTGATATTATCGCGTCAAGGAGCGAAAGACGATGGGCCATCGCATTTTTCTTGCGGGCGCCTCGGGCGCGATCGGCCGCCGGTTGGTGCCGCAGCTGGTGGCGGCCGGGCATGGAGTGACGGCGACGACGCGTCAGGCGGCAAAATCAGAAGATATTCGAGCGCTCGGCGCCGATCCGGTGGTGGTCGACGTGTTCGATGCGAGCGGGTTACGCGCGGCTGTCTTGGCGGCAAAGCCGGAGATCGTCATCCACCAGCTCACGGACCTTCCGGCCGGGCTCGATCCATCGAAGATGGCCGAGGCAATCGCTCGGAACGCCCGCATCCGCGATGAAGGAACCCGCAACCTCGTCGAAGCGGCGAAGGCTGCCGGTGCGAAGCGGCTGATCGCGCAAAGCATCGCCTGGGCCTACGCGCCGGGACCCGAGCCACACGACGAAACCGATCCTTTGGACAGTGGCGCGGAGGGCGGCCGGGCCGTCAGCGTCGGCGGCGTCATTGCGCTGGAGAAGCACGTGCTCGGCGCCTCGCCGATCGCCGGCATCGTGCTGCGCTACGGTCATCTCTACGGGCCAGGCACCGGCGCGGCAGCCGCCGCGGATCCGGCGGTGCATGTCGATGCCGCCGCCAACGCGGCTCTGCTTGCCGTCGAGCGGGGAACGCAGGGCGCCTTCAATGTCGCGGAGCCGAACGGCCATATCACGACCGACAAGGCTGTCGCCGAGCTCGGCTGGCGCGCCGGCTTTCGCCTGGCCGAGTAAGCGAGGGAGTTGCCGTCATGATCGAAGACATTTCTTCACGCGGCCTTGCACTGGTCGGCGTCGCCGCCATCGCTGCGGGGTTGCTTGGCATGGCCGTAGTCCAGAGCAACAGGGCATCCACCGCCGCTGACGGAATGGGCGCGCATGTCCACATGACGGGGGCTGATGCCGGGGAGGGGGCGACGGCGCGTCCGACCACCACGGTGAAGCCGCTCTCCTGCGAAAAGCTGCCGAATGTGACTGGGCATTCGATCACCACGGCGCTGGTCGAGTTTCCGCCCAATGCCTATACGCCGCGACATCGCCATCCCGGTTCCGTCACGGCCTTCGTCATCAAGGGAGCGCTGCGTTCGCAGATGGAAGGCGGACCGGCTGTTACTTACACTCAAGGCCAGACCTGGTTCGAAGCGCCAGGCGCGATCCATTCTTTCGCCGAGAATGCCAGCGCCACCGAGCCGGCGGAACTGCTGGCGATCTTCGTCGCGGAGGACGACTGCGGCCCGCTGACCATTCCGTTACCCAACTAAATCTATCGCCTTTATCGCGGCGGCAAGCGTTCTTAACGCTAATTCGCGCAACGCCAAAATGGCGCCACAAGCGGTCGGCATTGCGGTTGCCACGCAAGGCCGCCGCGCGTATCAGGCACGGCAGTTGTTTATCTTTCGCATATCGGCGAGCCGTTCCGTTGCCTGCCAGAAACGCCCCACAAGTCTATGCCCGCCGGCTTCGCGCGGTGCTGATCAGTTCGATCCCCGTGCTCGAGGCGCGCGGCATTGCGATCGTGCTGATGGCCGGCATGGTCGGCGCCATCGCGGGCGCGCTGGTCACCGGCATGAGCGCGCTGGTGCAAGGCATGCATTGGCTGCTGTTCGACGTGCAACCGGGCGGCCGCCTTTCGGCGATGTTCTCGCTCGCCGACCCGGTGCAGGCGATGTTCCCGGCGATCGGCGGCCTGCTGCTCGGCCTTTCCGTCATCTGGCTGAGAAAGCGCAAGTTCCGCACTCCGGTCGACCCGATCGAGGCCAACGCGCTCTATGGCGGGCGCATGTCGCTCACCGACACTTTCATCATCGTGGCGCAGACGATGATCTCCAGCGGCTTCGGCGCCTCGGTGGGATTGGAAGCCGGCTATACGCAGATCGGCTCCGGCATAGCTTCCCGACTTGCGCGCGCGTTCCGGCTGCGCCGCAACGACGTCCGCATTCTGGTCGGCTGCGGCGCGGCCGGCGCGATTGCCGCCGCCTTCGACGCGCCGCTGACCGGGGCCTTCTACGGTTTCGAGCTGGTCATCGGCATCTATTCCGTCGTCAATGTGGCGCCGGTTATGACGGCGGCGATCGCCGCCTCGCTGACGGCGGAAATGTTCGGCGGTGTGCCGTTCCCGCTGGAGCTGTCAGGTTTGCCGAATTTGACCGCCAGCGAGTATGTGCCGTTCCTGCTGCTCGGACTGCTCGGCGGGGCAGCCTCGATCGCCATCATGCATCTGGTGAGCATCGTCGAGCGTCTCTTCGTGCGGCTGTCGATCGATGCGTCGGTCCGGCCGTTCATCGGCGGCATCTTCGTCGGCCTGCTCGGGCTGGTCACGCCGCAGGTGCTCTCCAGCGGCCATGGCGCGCTGCATCGCGAGTTCGCCATGAATTATACGCTGCCGGTGGTGGCGAGCGTCTTCGTGATGAAGCTGGCGGCCTCCGCCATCTCGCTCGGCTCGGGCTTCCGCGGCGGCCTGTTCTTCGCTTCGCTGTTCCTGGGAGCGCTGCTCGGCAAGGTCTTCGCCGGCGTCATGGCGCTGACCGCGCCGTCTGTCGGCATCGACCCGGCGGTCGCCGCCGTCGTCGGCATGACCTCGCTTGCGGTGGGCGTCGTCGGCGGCCCGCTGACGATGACGTTCCTGGCGCTGGAATCCACCCGCGACCTGACGCTCACCGGCGTGGTGCTGGCGGCCTCGATCATGTCGGCGATCCTGGTGCGCGAGACCTTCGGCTACTCCTTCTCGACCTGGCGTTTCCATCTGCGCGGCGAGACGATCCGCAGCGCCCATGACGTCGGCTGGATGCGCAGCCTCACCGTCGGCTCGATGATGCGCAAGGACGTCCGCACCATTCCCGCCTCGACCCCGCTCGCCGAATTCCGCAAGGAGATCCCGCTCGGCTCCGGCCAGCGCGTTATCGCCGTCGAACAGGCCGACCAGTATGTCGGCATGCTGCTTGTGCCGGAACTGCACAGCGATCCCTCCGATGGCGAGACGCCGGTGAGCGCGCTCGCCCAGTTCAAGGATGCGGTGCTGGTGCCATCGATGAATGTCCAGACCGCCGCCGAGACCTTCCAGCGCACCGGGGCCGAAGAACTGGCGGTGGTCGAGGATTTCGACGAGCGCATCGTCCTCGGCTTGCTCACCGAGAGCCATCTGATGCGCCGCTACGCCGAAGAGCTCGACAAGGCGCGCCGCGACCTGGCCGGCGAGGGCTAGTTTTCAACACAGGAATCTTGCCGCTGCATTCTACCCCGGCACATCGCAGCCCCGGAGATTAGCCGAGACGTCTAAACTTCGTCATCCACAGGCGGAGCGGGAGCGAAGCGGACGCGCAGACCCGAGGATGACGACGTTGGAAGGGCTCAACCAGACGGGTTACGGGGGAACCGCGAGATCTTGGCCGCCGGCAGGTCCGCAGCCTGTCAATTCCAAGCCGGTAAATTGATCTCAATTCCAGAAGGGTGAGTATCGGTTCGCTCCCATCCATGAAGCCGCCTGCAGCGACGGATTCTTGCTGCTTGCGCTTTGTACAGTCTCACTGTACAAAATGTTCAGTGGAGAACAAACGAGATGCCCAAGGCCACCATTAAGGGCCAGGCTTCAACCGGGAACAGGAACGGTTCGGTCGCAACGGCCGCGCAAGAGGTGCTCGGCATGCGGCTCAAGAGCCTGCGCCTTGCCCGCCGCCTTTCCTTGCGCGACCTCGCCGAGGCGACCGGCACCAGCGCCAGCTTCATCAGCCAATTGGAGCGCGGCCTGACCGGCGCCAGCACGGCATCGCTCAACCAGATGGCTTCGGCGCTCGGAGTCAGCGTCGCGCTGCTGTTTGCCGAAAGCACGGCTCAAAATCACCACGGCGTGCTGCGGCGCAGCGAGCGGCCCAGCCTGCCGCCCAGCGACGGGTGCCGCAAGATGCTCTTGTCGCGGCCCCCGTTGAGCGACATGGAAGTCTATGTCGGGGAGTTCGAGATCGGCGGCTCGACGGGATCCGACCAATACACGCATGGCGACGCGCATGAGATGTTGATCGTCCTGCGCGGCATCGTCGAGGTGTCGCTCGGCGAGGCACGCCATGTCCTCGAGGAGGGCGACAGCGTCGAATACACCACGTCCACCCCGCATCGCACGGAGAACATCGGCAGCGGCCGGGCCGAGGTGATGTGGATCATCGCGCCGCCGACCTCGGCGCGCGCCGAGCTCGACCAATACACGACCTGGAAACCGCCCGCCGCCAGGTAGCTGATCAAACGCGGGCATGAATGGGAGAGTTATCGTTATGTTGAAATCGAGATATGGCATCGGCGCCGTTCTGGCGCTCGGCGTTCTGACCGGCGCCGCCTTTGCGCAGGACAAGCCTGTGGCGGGCGAGGTCAAGGAGGGGTCGCTGAAAGGCAAGACCCTGACGCTCGTCTCCTATGGCGGCATCTACCAGGACGGACAGGCGGCGGCGCTGAAGGAGTTCGTCGACAAGTCCGGCGTCAAGCTGCTCAATGACGGTCCGACCGAGATCGCCAAGCTGCAGGCGCAGGTCGAATCCGGCAATGTCACCTGGGACGTCGTCGATACCGACGACCTGCCGCCTTACGTCTATTGCGGCAAGCTGTTCCAGAAGCTCGACCTGACTAAGCTCGACGTCTCGAAAATCCCGGAAGGCCAGGTCGGCGAATGCTCCGTGCCGGCGATGAACTACGGCGTCGTGCTGATGTACAACAAGGAGAAGTACAAGGATAATCCGCCCAAGAGCTGGGCCGACTTCTTCGACACGGAAAAGTTCCCGGGCGTGCGCGGGATCGACGGCTCCGGCAGCCCGACCGGCGGGCTGCTGGAACAGGCCTTCAAGGTCGCCGGCGGCGACCCGAAGGCGATGACGGTGGCCGACATCGACAAGGCCATCGACGTGGTCCGCAAGCTCGGTCCCGACACCATCTTCTGGAAGACGGGCGCTGAATCGCAGCAATTGGCGGAGTCCGGCGAAGCCGACATGCTGATGATGTGGACCGGCCGCGCCATGACCGCGGTCAAGAACGGCGCCAAATATGCGCCCGCGTGGCAGGACTGGCTGGTGGTGATGGACCAGATGACGATCCCGGTCGGCGTCAAGGACACGGATGCCGCTTACGCGCTGCTCAACGCCTATCTCGGCAAGCAGTCGCAGGAGATACTGGCGGAGAAGACGTCCTACACGCCGATCAACAGCGACGCGCAGCCCAAGGTCGACGCCTCCGTCGCCGCCTTCCTGACCAACACGCCTGAGCGCCAGAAGCAGGGCTACAAGCAGAACTTCAAGTTCTGGGTCCCGAACTTCGCGGTGGCGCAGGAGAAGTGGTCGGCGTTGATGGCCGGCAACTGACCGGCTGAAGGAGAGGTCCGTGAGCGCGCTCGAACCGACGACGCCTTCCGCCCCGCAACGGGCGGGCTGGGCATGGCGGCCGTTCGCGCTCACGCTGCCGGCGCTGGTGCTGCTGGCCGCGGTGATCGGCTATCCGCTGATCACGATCGTGCTGCGCAGCCTGTCGGAGCCGCAATGGGGCCTGCAGAACTATGCCTGGTTCTTCGGCGCACCCGTCAATCTGACGGTGCTCCAGCGCACCTTTACGATCTCGGCCTGGGTAACTGTGGTCTGCGTGCTCTGCGCTTACCCTTACGCCTATCTGATGACCGCCGTCGGGCCACGCGCGCGGCTCGTCCTTGTGCTGTGCGTCTTGATCCCTTTCTGGGTGAGCGGCGTGGTGCGCACGCTTTCCTGGGTGATCCTGCTGCAGGATTCCGGCGTCATCAACTCGCTGCTGAGATCGGCCGGTTTCGACGGCATCCGCCTGATCCGCACCCAGACGGGCGTGGTCATCGGCATGGCGCAGGTGCTCCTGCCGTTCATGATCCTGCCGCTCTATTCGGTGATGAAGGGGATCGATCTCAGGCTGGTGCAGGCGGCACGGAGTCTCGGAGCGCGACCGTCGCGCGCGTTCTTCACCGTCTACCTGCCGCTGTCGCTGCCAGGCGTCTATGCCGGCGCGATCATCGTCTTCATCCTGGCGCTGGGCTTCTACATCACGCCGGCGCTGCTCGGCGGACCGCGCTCGACCATGCTGTCGACGCTGGTGCAGACGCAGGTGCTCAGCCTGCTGCAATGGGGACGCGGTGGCGCCATGGGCGTGGTGCTGCTGGTCGCGACCTTCGTGCTGCTCGCGCTTGCGGCGCCGGTGATGCGGTCGAGGCATCGGGAAGCAGGGCGACGCTGATGGAGATGAAGCCGCTCACGCGCGTCATCCTCGGGCTTGTCTGCCTGCTGGTGGCGATATGGCTGGTGGCGCCGACACTGGTCGTGGTGCCGATGTCGTTCAACGAGAACAAGTCGCTCGCCTTTCCGCCGCAGGGCTTTTCCTGGCAGTGGTACCTGAATTTCGCCACCAACCCGGATTGGTCTTCCAGCTTCCTCAACTCGCTCAAGGTCGCCTCGCTGGTGGCGGTGCTGGCGACGGTGCTCGGCACGCTCGCCGCCTTCGGCCTCGACCGCATGAAGGCGCGACCGGCCAATCTCTTGCGCATGCTGATGCTGACGCCGATGGTCGTGCCGGGCGTGGTTCTGGCCATCGGCATCTATGCTGTCTATCTCGATGCGCAGCTCGTGGGCACGCTGACCGGTTTCGTGCTTGCGCATACGATCCTGGCGCTGCCCTTCGTGCTGATCGCGGTTTCGGCCAATCTCGAAGTGTTCGACAGGCGGCTTGAGACCGCGGCGGCAAGTCTCGGCGCTGGCGCGCTGACCACGTTCCGCACGGTGACGCTGCCGCTGATCCTGCCCGGCATCCTGTCGGGGTTGCTGTTCGCCTTCGCCACGTCCTTCGACGAGATCGTGGTGTCGCTCTTCATCACCAACCCCTATCTCAAGACGTTGCCGGTGCAGATATTTTCCTCGATCACGCGCGATGCCGACCCGACGGTCGCGGCCGTCGGCACCATTCTGTTGTTCGCCACCACGATCCTGATCGGCGGCGGCATGCTCCTCCTCGGCCGCGAACGGAAGGGACGCCTATGAACCCGAGAGCGGAAAATCGCGGCGCCGCGATCGACCTCGACATGGTCAGCAAGGCCTACGGGTCCTTCAAGGCGCTGGACGGTGTCTCGCTCAGGATCGAGCCAGGCGAGTTCATGACGCTGCTGGGGCCGAGCGGCTCGGGCAAGACGACGACGCTCAACGTCGTCGCCGGCTTCACCGACGTGACCAGCGGCAAGCTTCTGGTCGGGGGAAAGAGCGTCGTCGGCGTGCCGGCCCACAAGCGCAACATCGGCGTCGTGTTCCAGCACTACGCGCTGTTCCCGCACATGACGGTCGGCCGCAACGTCGCCTATCCGCTGACATTGCGCGGCATCAAGCAGGACGAGCGCAAGAAGCGCGTCGCGAGAGCGCTCGACATGGTCAAGATGGGCGACTTCGCGCATCGCTATCCGAGCGAATTGTCCGGCGGCCAGCAGCAGCGCGTCGCGCTTGCACGCGCCATCGTCTTCGATCCGCCGCTGCTCCTGATGGACGAGCCGCTCGGCGCGCTCGACAAGAAGCTGCGCGAATGGCTGCAGCTCGAGATCAAGCGCATCCATCGCGAGCTCGGCACCACCTTCGTCTATGTCACGCACGACCAGGAAGAGGCCCTGGTGCTGTCGGACCGCATCGCCGTCTTCAATCGCGGGCGCATCGAGCAGGTCGGCACCGGCCGCCAGCTCTATGACGAACCGGCGACGCTCTTCGTCGGCCGCTTCATCGGCGATTCCACCGTGTTGCGCGGCGAGGCGAAAAGCGACGGCACCGGGACGGCTCTGAGTGTCGCCGGCGAGACGGTCACCGCGCCCCGTCGGCTGGCCGGCGAAGCCAATCCGGTCATGCTGCTGCGGCCGGAGAAGCTTGCCATCCGCCGATCGGGCCAGGATGCCGCCGGCACGAACCGGTTGTCGGGGACGATCGCCGAGGCGATCTATCTCGGCTCGGGGTCGAAATATGAAGTGAAGCTCGCAGACGGCTCGACCGCGATCGTGCGATCGCCGCTCGCCGGCGAGAGTTTTGGCCTCGGCGAGAAGGTCGAGCTCTGCTTCGACGGCGCCGATGCCAAACTCCTGCCCGACGACAGCACGGCCGACACAACGCTCACCTGATCCATCTCTTTGGTTTAACGCAATCCCGGACGGAAAACCGTTTCACACTTTTCCCGGAATTGCTCTAGCGGAAGCCATCCCATGCAAGTCAAGCGCAACGGCGACATCTCGTTCTGGTATGCGGATATGGGTCATATCCCGGCGCCGAGACCGCCTTTGCCCGGCGACATCGAGGCCGATGTCGCGATCGTCGGCGCCGGCTATACCGGGCTTTGGACAGCCTACTATCTGAAGAAGGCGAAGCCATCGCTGCGCATCGTGCTCGTCGAGCGCGAGTTTGCCGGCTTCGGCGCCTCGGGGCGCAATGGCGGCTGGCTGTCGGGCGGCTTCGGCTGGTCGCGCGAGAAGTATTTGAAGACGTCGACACGGCAAGGCGTCACCGCCATGCAGAAGGCGATGGCCGGCTGTGTCGACGAGGTGATCCGGGTGGCGACGGAAGAAGGCATCGATGCCGACATCCGTCGCGTCGACAATCTGACGGTTGCCACCAATCCGGCGCAGCTGGAGCGGGTGCGCGAGGAATTCGAGACGATCCGCTCCTGGGATGCCGACCCCGAACGCATCGAACTGCTAGACCAGGCTGCGACCCGCGCGCGCATCAACATCCACAATGTACTCGGCGGCTTCGTCATCCATGGCCAGGCGCGCGTGCAGCCGGCCAAGCTGGTGCGCGGGCTGGCGGCGGCGGTCGAGCGTCTCGGTGTTTCGATCTACGAAACGACGACGGTGACGGCGATCGCCAAGGGCGTTGTGACAACGGACCGGGGCACGGTGCGGGCCGAAACCGTCATTCGCGCCACGGAAGGGTTCACGGCCGGCATTCCAGGAGAGGAGCGGACCTGGCTGGCGCTCAACAGCGCGCAGATCGTCACCGAGCCGCTGTCGGAGGAACTTTGGCGCAAGATCGGCTGGGAGGGGCACGAGCTGCTCGGCAATGCCGCGCATGCCTATTGCTATGCCCAGCGCACGCGCGAGGGGCGCATCACCATGGGCGGGCGCGGCGTGCCCTACCGCTACGGGTCGCGCACCGACGTCAACGGGCAGACGCAGCAGGCGACGATCGACCAGCTGCACACGATCCTGACGACGCTGCTGCCGCAGACGGCGGGATGCCGCATCGATCATGCCTGGTGCGGCGTGCTCGGCGTGCCGCGCGACTGGTGCACGACGGTCGGCCTCGATCCCGCGACGCGCACCGGCTGGGCCGGCGGCTATGTCGGGCTCGGCGTGTCCAGCTCCAACTTGTCGGGGCGCACGCTGAGCGATCTCGTGCTCGGCGAGAGCACCGAACTGACGCGGCTGCCCTGGGTCAACCGCAAGGTGCGGCCATGGGAGCCGGAGCCGTTCCGTTGGCTGGGCGTCCATTCGATGTACCAGCTCTACCGCATCGCCGATAACCGCGAGGCCGCCGGGCTTTCGCATACCTCGAAGCTGGCCGCCCTGGCCGACAGCTTGACTGGCCACTAGGGCGGTTCGGCGTCCGCCCAATCGTTCGTTTTCGCGCAGTTCCAGACCGCTGGAATTGCCCTGACTCATGGAGACCAGCTTGATCGATCTCTCGACTTTCCACGACCTCGCCAAGGCCGACATCGGCGCTTTTTCACCGAAGCCGACCTCTTTCGAAGGGGATCAGATGGAGGCCGCACGGTCGTTCTTCCAATCGCCGGACGGAACCATCGATATCGGCATCTGGGAATGCACGCCCGGACGGTTCACCGCCGACCGCACGAACTCGTCGGAGATCTGCCACATCATCTGCGGCCGCGCCGAGGTGAGCCGCGCCGATGGCGAGATGCGCGAGCTGGGGCCGGGCGACCTTCTCGTCCTGCCGCAGGGATGGAAGGGCGAGTGGCGCATCCACGAGACCACCCGCAAGCTCTACATGATCCAGAGCGCCGATTGATCCCTGATCCTTCGGCGCATGTCGTTTGCCGGAAGCGTGCTTCGAACGACGTGCCGTCAGTGATCGATCGGGCCTTTCGGCGAGACGAGCGTCGTGCCGGCGGTGGTCGGGCGCTCGATCATGCGGCGCACGCGCGGCGGGTTCTCGCCGCTGTGCAGCGCGCGGATGCGTTCGCCGACCACGGCGTCGGCATGGGTGGCGCGCCGGTTGTGGCGGATATACTCGACCCAGGTCGGCGTGTGGTAGTGCTCGATCCAAACCGACGGATTTTCCAGATCCCGCGCGAGCGTCCAGTTGCGGGCGCCGTCGCGGCGGCGGATACGGCCGCGCTCGGCCATGGTCGCAAGGAATTCCGGCACGTCGTCCTCGCGGATGACGTACTCGATCATGATGGCGATGGGGCCGCTGCGCGGCTTGAGATCGAGCGCCAGCATCGGCTCCTTGAAACGGTTGAGCGGATCGAGGTTGAGCACCATCTGCCGCGGCAGCGGCAGGGCGAAGCCAATGGCGCTGCCGGCGAGCATCGCGACCGCCGCCGCGATCAGCGCGGTCTCGGCGCCATGCGCGTCGGCGACGACGCCCCAGATCCAGCTGCCCAGCGCGATGCCGCCAAAGGTCGCCGTCTGGTAGATCGACAGCACGCGGCCGACCACCCAGCGCGGCGTCGACATCTGCACCGTGACGTTGAAATGCGAGAGCGCGATCACCCAGCAGGCGCCGCCAATGAGCAGGCCCACCGACGTCTGCCAGCCATTGTGGCTGACGGCGGCGTTGAGGGCGCATAGGGCGAAACCGCAAAAGGCCATGCGCACCATCACCTCGCTCGACAGCAGCTGCCTGAGCCGCACGCTGATCAGCGCGCCGCCGACCGCGCCGATGCCGAAGGCGCCGAGCATGATGCCGTAGGTCAGCGCGTCGCCCTTGACGACGTCGCGCGCCACCAGGGGAAGAAGCGCCAGCACCGCGCCGGCGCTGAAGCCGAAGGCCAGACCGCGGACCAGCACCTTGGCGATGTTGGGCGACATGGCGACATAGCGCAGGCCGGCGCCCATCGCCGCGCCCAGCGACTCGCGCGGCAGGGTCTGCTCGGGCAGCGCCGGCTTCCAGCGGGCGAGCACGACGATCAGGCCGATATAGCTGACGGCGTTGGCGGCGAAGGCGGCCGCCGCACCTGCTGCGGCGACGATGACGCCGCCGATGGCCGGGCCGACGCTGCGGGTGATGTTGAAGCCCAGCGAATTAAGCGCGACGGCCGCCGGCACCTTGGCGCGCGGCACCATATCGCCGACCGAGGCCTGCCATGACGGGCTGTTCAGCGCCGTACCGCTGTCAATCAGGAAGGTAAAAGCAAGCAGCGTCCATGGCGTCATCCAGCCTTGCCAGGTGAACAAGGTCAGCAGCGCCGAGACGACCAGCATGAAGGTCTGCGCCACCAGCATCACCTTGCGGCGGTTGAAGCTGTCGGCGATGGCGCCAGCAACGAGCGCGAACAGCATGATCGGCAAGGTGGTCGAGGCCTGGACCAGCGCCACCTGGTAGGGCGAGGTGGCGATCGTGGTCATCATCCAGGCGGCGCCGACGCCCTGGATCAGGCCGCCGAAATTCGACACCAGGCTGGCCGACCAGACGGCGCGGAAGATACCGTGCCGGAACGGCGCCAGCGCGGAGACGCGTTCGCTTTCCGGCTCGTCGTCGATCATGGTTGCGCCTTCGTCCGCTGTAGAGGGCTCGCCGCACCCGGAAGGGCAGGCGACTCGCCAAAGAGTGCGGCCCAACAACAGGAAGGCAAAGGCGAAAATGCGTCGGCGAAGCTTTAAACCAAGCATCTGGCCGGTCTGGACCAACTTTTGGCTATTTCGCGTTTCTCGCCTCGGCATGCAGGGCCTCGGTCAGGCCGCCTGCCGTCTCGCCATTCATGTAAAGCCTGAGCAGCATTTCCATGCCGACGAGACGCAGGCGCGACGTTTCCTGGCTTCTTGCCATGTCGATCAGGTCGTCCAATTCGGAAGCAGACCATTTCATCGCGTCGCGCAGCACACCGCCGCGCAGCAGGCCCTGCGTTCCGGCTGAAAAAGCGGCATCCATCTCGAAGCCGTTCTTCGCGGCGCGAATGTTTTCGCGCGGCAGATGGCGCTCGGCGGCCTTTTTCAGCAGCCACTTGCCGGTTCCGTCGCGGTATTTCTGCTTGCGCGGCAGGTGAAGGGCAAAGTCGATCAGCCGGTTCTCGAGGAACGGCACCCTGAGCTCGACGGACGCCGCCATGCTCAACCGGTCGTGCCGGTGCAGCAGGTCCTGCAGATGCGAGTAGAGGTCGTAGAAGCAGCTTGCCAGGAAGGCGCGGTCGCTGGCCGGCGCGACGCCTTCCAGCCTGTCGAACAGCTTTGTCTGCAGGAAGTTCAGCTCGGGCGACAGGGCTCTGAGCGCCATGATGCGGTCAGTCGGCGAGCCGCGACCGATCGAGTTTCGAAACGGCGCGCGGCGCAATTCGGCGAATTTGCGGTCCTGCCTGGCCTTCGAGCGGAACAGGCGCTGCAGCCAGGATTGGCGCCAGACCCTGATCGTCGATGCTTGCCATTTGTAGCCGCCGAAGAGCTCGTCGGAGCCCTCGCCGGTGAGCAGCACCTTGAGGCCATCGGCGCGGCACTGCTCGGCAAGCGCCAGCAACGCGGCGTGGCTGGCATGCCAGCCGTCGGTTTCAAGGTGCCAGACCGCGCGCGGCCAGAGCTCGAGGAACCGGTCCTTGTCGAAAGGCACCCGGCGCAGGCTGACGCCGACATGGCGACCGGTGCGCTCGGCGTCCGGCGCTTCGCTGTGGCCGAGCTTCTGGTCGATGACGTAGCCGTGCATCTCTGGCCTGAAGCGCTTGGCAAGCGCGGTGATCAGCCCGGAATCGACGCCGCTGCTGCAGGCGGTTGCAAGGCTGGCATCGGCGATGCAATGCAGCTCGACACTTTCCTCGAGCAGCCTCTCGAGCGTCGACATATGTTCGGCGTCGGACGTCCTGTCGCCGGCGATGCGCGTGGTATCGAGAACATCGAGGACGTGCCAGAAGCGGCGCCTGTCGATGCCGTCTCCGGTGATCCTCCAAAGGCTTGCCGGTGGGAGCCGCTCGATGCCGTCAAAAACGCTGTAGCTCGAATCGCGGCTCTGCCAGGCAAGCCGCAGCGTCAGCTCGCGCGTGTCGATCCGGCGCGCAAAGTCGTGGCAGGCGAGGATCGCCTTGTCCTCGGAGGCGAACAGCACGCGGTCGCCGATTTCGGCGACCGACATCGGCTTGATGCCCAGCCTGTCCCTGGCAAGCCACAGGGCGCCGTCGCGGGCATCGAAATAGGCGAAGGAGAACATACCGTCGAACAGTGGCACCGCTTTTTGCGGACCCCAGTGATGCAGGGCCTGAAGCACCACCTCGGTGTCGGAGACCGATTGGAACGTCAGGCCTTCCGCCTTCAGCGTCTTGCGCAGCGCGCGAAAATTATAGACCTCGCCATTGTAGCACAGCACGCCGTCGCCGGACGCGGTCAGCATCGGCTCGCGCGCGGCGGGCGATGGATCGATGATGGTCAGCCGGCGGTGGCCGAGCGCCAGGCGGGCGTTATTCCAGTTGCCGTGATCGTCGGGACCGCGATGCGCCAATGCCTGCATCATGCGCGCGACGTCGCGACGATCGCCGCTGCCGATCGGATCGCGCTTTCGCCAGACGCCGGCTATTCCGCACATGGCCCGCCGGCCGTTCTTGACTGATGCATCGCTTCCTGAATCGCCTGAGACGTCGGCCGACGCCGTCGCGCCTACAATCTAGCTGCAAGAAACGCCGCCGCAAGCGATCTCGCGGCTTGCGAACAGGCCGCCAGACGCTCGCTGCGGCTTCGCGTCAGAAGCCGTGTTCGATGCGCTCGAAGATGACGTTGGTGAAGGCCGAGATCTGGCTGCCGATGAACGGGCCGGTCAGCGCCACCACGAGCATGATGGCGACGATCTTCGGCACGAAGGTGAGCGTGATTTCCTGGATCTGGGTCAGCGCCTGGATGAGCGCGATGCCGATGCCGACTATCATCGCCACCAGCACCACGGGGGCGGAAGCGGTAAGCACCGTCCACACGGCGTACTGGACGATATCGAGGGCGTCGGCCTCGTTCATGGGCTGCCCCTGTGCGAAGCCGGCTAAAGCAGGTCGCGTGAAAAAGGTTTCACGCGACCTGCTTTAGCTTTTTTGATTTTAAGCATGTCTTTATCCCGAAACCGGCCCCCCTTTCGGAAGACCTGCTTAAAGCACGTCGCGTCGAAACGGATTCACGCGACGCGCTTTAGGTCGTTGCTTGATGCATGTCGTTGTCGCAAAACCGAGGCCACTTTTGCGCGACATGCATTAGGCGGCCGGCTTGATCGACACACCCGCGCCGACCGGGACCTGGGTGCCGTCCTGCAGCACGGCGATAAGGCCGCTGCTGGAGAGCGTCACCGACGCCACCGTGCCGGTGGTTTTGCCGTCGGCCGAGGTGATCGAGCGGCCGATCAGCGCGTCGGCCTGCGACAAGGCCGAGGACTGCATGATCTGGTCGAGCTTGGTGTTGGTCTGCACCGACTGCTCGACTTGGGAGAAGGTGGCGAGCTGCGCGACATACTGCGTCGAATCCATCGGCTTGGTCGGATCCTGGTTCTTCATCTCGGCGATCAGGAGCTTCAGGAACGACTGGTAATCCACCGCCGTCTTCGAGGTCTGCTGGCTGGCCTGGTTGGCGCCAACCGGGATCGTTGTCGTCATGTCCACGGCCATCTTATGCTCCTACAGCCAATGCGCGCGGCGTTTCGGGAATGTCGTCATTGTCTTCGAGCGCCCTGCGCTCGAGCGGATAGAGGGCGCGGATCGCTTTCAGCGCCTCATAGATATCATCCTCGCCGACCATCCGGTCGATCTGCTTCAGGCCCTTGCAGATGTCCTGGTTGTCGAAGCTTGCGATCAGCATCGGCAGCGAGCGGCGGAACATGTCGCGCGCCTCGGAGGCGCCGATCGGGTTGATCAGCATGATCTGCACGATGAAATAGAGCTGCCTGAGAGGCGTCGACGCCTGGTCGGCCTGGATGACATGGCTTTCGAGCAGGAACTGCACGTCGTTCATCAGCTCGATGGTGACCTTGCGGTCGACGCGGATGACCGCGCCGTTGACATAGATCTTCTCGTTGGGCTTCAGCGAGATCTTCAGCGTGTTGGTCATTGGATGCCGTCTCGGATGATCTGGGAGACCTCGATCAGTCCTTCGAAATTGTTGGTGCGGCCCTGGCGGATGTCTTCCGTCTCGCGCAGCAGCCACAGGCCGATGGAGATCAGGTTGGCGCGCAGCTCCTTGGGCAGGGCGTTGTCGCTGGAGCCGAGATCCTGGACGAAGGTGGTCCAGATGCGGTTGGTGAAGTGCAGCGCCTCGACCGCTTCCATCGACTCGGTGCCGACGGCTGCCGCGGCGGCCAGCATGTCGATCGAACGGGTGAGCAACTGCCGCTCCCGGTCCTTGGCATCGGCGACGGAGTCGGTCTGGATGTCGGCGTAGGAGAATTGATACATCGTCGGCGCTCTGGCGTTCCGGTTTATGTGTTCAAGTCAGATAGTTCAGCAGGCTGAGCTGCTGCAGACGCGCGGTCAAGGCGAAGGAGGTCTCGATATGCTGCGTCAGGTCGGCGACGCGGGTGGCGGCTTCGGCCGGATCGACGCCTTCGAGGTCGACGATATGCTTCTCGAAGAGGTCGACCTGCGTCTTCATGCGGTCGCTGGCGTCGGACACGCGTTGCTGGGCAATGCCTGTCTCGGCCCGTATCTGAGTGATGCCGCCGATGGCATCGCCGACCAGCGCCTGCGCGCGGCTGACGATGGCGTTCTGGGCTGCCTCGCTGATGCTGCCGGTGAGCATGCTGCTGACCATGGTAGCCGCCATGGCGAGCTTGCGGATGCCTTGCTCGTTGGCGCTGACCGAGGTCTGGGTGGTCTCGTTGAGCGAAATGCGGCTGGTGATCTGGTCGTCCGTGGCGCTCGACCAGTTGGCCTGCCAGCCGGCGCCCAGGAATTGCGGCTCGACCTGGGTGGTGATGAAGTCGTCCATCTGCGCGGCGGTGATGTTGGCCGCCGCCGGATCTGTCTGGGTAAAGCCGAAATAGCTCGAAAAGGCGGCATCGAACGCAGCCTTGGCCGGCGAGCCGCCAGCGTTGAAATCGTCGACCGGCTTGACGTCGGTGTTGGTGCCGGCAAACAGATATTCGCCGTTGACACTGGTGTTCAGAATACCTGTCATCTGCTGCAGCGCCGAGGCGCCGGCGGTCTGCAGGATGCTGGTCGAGGAGTCGCCCGACACGCCGCTGGTCAGGGCCGACAGGAAGCTCTGCGCGGCACCGGCGATCTGGCCGAGCGAATCCTGGGTCGATGTCAGGCGCGCTGAGACGAGCGCGTTGGAATCGACGATGCCGTTCAGCCGGTCGAGGTCGCGCTGGAAGGTGACGGCCTGGGTCGTGCGGCTGCCAAGCGCCAGGCCGACATCGGCGACGGTGCCGGTCTGCGATTCCTTGGTCGCCTTGATGAGGTCGGCCTGCATCTTCGCCTGCTGGTAACGCAGCGCGTTGGAAATGGCAGCTGAGGAAACGCCTGTCGCTTTCATGGATTATCCTACCGCGGCCATCAGCGAGTCCAGCATGTCGCTGACCGTCTTCATCATATGCGCCGAGGCCTGATAGGTGTGCTCGAGGTCGAGGAGCAGGGACATCTCCTGGTCGACATTGACCCCGGTGTCGTTGGACAGCGCCTCGGCCGTGCGCGCCGCCAGCGCCTGCTTGCTGTCGGCATTGGTGGAGGCCTGCTGGCGCACGCCTTCGAACCAGCCGATGGCATTGGCCGCGTAGTCGGACACGCCCGAGCTGACGGTGATGCCGGCCGAGCTGTCGAAGGCCATCGGCTGATCGAGCTTGTTGCCGTAGCCGATCAGCAGGTCCGAATAGGATGCGCCACCGGTGTTGACGACATAGGCCGCGCCGTTGGCGCCGCCGTCGCGCAACAGCGCGGGGTTGCCGCCGGCGCTCGGATCGAAGGCGGCGTTGACGCTGATCGTGCCGGCGAGGCCGTCGACCAGGGTGCCGGCGGCCGGAATTGCCGGGGCGCCCGACCATGTGAACAGGCCCGCAGCATTGGGCTGCGACGACGAGGTTTCGGCAAATGCCGTGACAAGGCCGCGCGCGATTTCGTCGAGCTGACTCTGCATGGTCGAGGCGACGCCGTCGCGCAGCTTCAGAAGGCCTGCAAGCTTGCCGTCGGCGGTGGTGTTGTCGCCGGTGCCGGCAGAGATCGGCACGTTGTCGATATAGACGGCGTTGCCGGGCGTGCCGGCCGAATAGCCGGACGACGGCGCGAAGGTCACCGAACGCGGCACGGTCTCGAACAGCGTCGCGCCGTCCTTGGTGGTGATGACCATGTCGTTGTCGCCGCGCGTGAAGGTGGAGACCGGAACGTATTCCGATATCTTCTTCAGGATGGCGTCGCGCTGATCGAGCGCGTCGGACACGTCGGTGCCGGAGCGAGTGCCCGAGATGACCGCCTTGTTGGCGTCCTGGAACTGGCTGAGCAGCGAGTTGAGATCGTCGACGGCGGTGGCGATCTGGCTGTCGGCCTGGGTGCGGAAGTCCTGGATCGCCTTGGTGCCGCTGTTCAGTGAATTCACCACTTGCTTGGCGGCGTCGACGACGCTGGTGCCGAGGTTCTGGTTCGATGGCGTCGTAGCGTAAAGCTGCAGGGACTGCTGCAGGTTGGCGATCGCCGTCGAGGGGGACGACGCGTTGTCGACCCCGTTGACCGACAGATCGAGCTGATCCATGCCGTTGTAAAGCGCGCTCTGGCCGCTCCATGCCGACAGCGCCGAAAGGTTCTGGCGGAACAGGAGATCATTGGCGGCGCGTTGGATTTCCACCGCCCGGGCGCCGGGCGCCGTGCTGGTCACCACGGCGATGCGGCGTGTGTAGTCCGGGTTCGACGCGTCGGCCACATTGCGCGATACGACGCTGGTCTGCTTGGACGTGGCCAGGAGCGCCGATTGGGCAATGCTTAGTGCGGAGGAAAGCGACATGCTGATCTTTCACGGGCGGCGCCCGTCGTTTATCTCTTCAGGTTGACGAGGACATCCATCAGGTCCGAGCCGGTCTGGAAGACCTTGGAATTGGCGGTGTAGCTGCGCTGCGCCGCAATCATGTTGGTCAGTTCCTCGGCGATATCGACGTTGGAGTTTTCAAGCGCTCCGGAGACGATGGAGCCGAGCTTGCCTTCATTGGCAAAGCCGATGTGGACGGCGCCGGAGTCGGTGCTCTGCACATAGACGTTGCCGGGCATTGCGGTGAGGTTGTCGGGGCTCTGAACGTCGGCCAGCGGGATCTTGTAAAGCGCTTTGGTCGAGCCGTCCTCGAACTGCGCGTAGATGATGCCGTCCTGGCCGATCTGGACCTTCTGGATGGAGCTCGGCGCGTTGCCGTTGACCTTGGCGTCGGCAACGGTGAAGCCGGTGCCGAGCTGCGTCAGCTGGGAGAGATCGAGGTCCAGCGTCGAGCCGCCCGGTACCGTGAACGAGACGCTGTCCGTCGCGCCGGTAAGCTTGCCTGTCGTGGTGTCGAAGGTGAGGTTGGCCGATCCCAGAGCGCCGCCCGTATAGGGGAAAGAGGTGCCCGCGGTCGCCTTCGACTGGTCGAAGACCGAGACCTGCCAGGTGCCGGCGCCGGTGTTGGTGAAGTAGACGTCGAGCAGCTTCTTGTTGCCGAGATTGTCATAGGCAACCAGCGAGGTTTTCGACGTGTATTCCGCGTTAGGGTCGTTGGTGGACGGCAGCGGGCCGGAGGGCGGCGTCGCTCCCGCCGGCAGGTTGCCGGAGAACAGGCCCTCGGTGCTCGGCGTCGCCGTCATCTGCTGGTCGGAGATCTGCACCGGCACGAGGCCTTCGAAGCCGTTGGCGGTCGCGGCCGGGTCGCCATTGGCGTAGCTGTAGGCCATGAGCTGGTAACCCGCGGCATTGACCAACCGGCCTTGCGCGTCCGGAACGAAGGAGCCGGCGCGGGTGAGATAGGGGGTGCCGCTGGCATCCTGGACGACGAAGAAGCCGTCGCCGTTGACGGCAAGGTCGGACACCGAGGTGGTGTAGGTCATGACGCCTTGTGTGCCGACGGCCGAGCGGATCGTCGTGGTCACGCCACCGGAATTATAGGCGCCCCCGGTGCCGGGCATGATCAGTGTCGAGAACTCGGCCGAAGAGCGCTTGTAGCCCGTGGTGTCCGAGTTGGCGATGTTGTCGGCCACCGCGGAGAGGCGATTGGCCTGCGCGTTCATACCGGAAACGCCGGTCCGCATCATTCCGTAGAGGCTCATCGATCGATCTCCGCAGTGCCTGGGTAGGAGGCCATAAAATTATGCCTCGTGTCTTGCGCGAGGCTGGTGCGGGATGTGCCTAGAGCGTGATGGCGCTTCGTTGAATCGCCATCACGCTCTAACTCTTTGTTGGAGCATGACCTTTGTCCGAAAACCGGTTCCCACTTTTTGCTTTCGCTGACCTTCGGTTCGGGATCATGCTTGAGGGCGGCCATCAAAACACCAGCCGGTAGCCGAGGAATCTCTTGGAATCGATCGGGTCGTGGCCGAGCTTCTCACGCAGCTTCTTGCGCAGCTTTGAGATGTGACTCTCCACCACGTTCTCCTCGACCTCTTCGTCGAAGATGCCGTAGATGGCGTTGAAGACCTGGGTCTTGGTCACGCGCCGGCCGCGGTTGCTGGCCAGATATTCCAGGATGCGCCGCTCGCGCCGCGGCAGCGGCAGCGGCTCGCCGTTGATCTCCGGATCGCGACCGTCCATGAAGATACGCATCGCCCCGACTTCGGTATAGGCGGCCTCTTCGGAGCCGCGGCGGCGGATGGCTGTGATGCGGGCGAGGATCTCGCGGATGTGCACTGGCTTGCGGACGACGTCGTCGACGCCGCTTTCGAATAGCCGCAGCGTATGTTCCAGCGAGTGATGTTCGCTGAGTGCGATCACCGGCGCGCCGGTGCGGTCGCGGATCTGACGCGGCGATATCGCGCCATCGCGGCAGTCGCCGATGAGAAAAGCCCTGACGCATCTGAGATCGGTGTCGGCGGCGGAACTCACCCACTCGCCGAATTCGCCTGGTGCGAAGCCGGCCGTGGCCACGCCCTCGCGATCGAAAAGTGAAGAGTAGCCCTCTGTCACGAGCTCTCGCTCGTCAACGATCACGATCATCGGCCCGCCCTCCGAATCATTTCACTTGCCCCGTGCGGAAAGGGCTACCCGGCTCGACGAATCCTGAAAAACCATCATTTCTTGTAGCTATTTTCTTGGGAGTTTTTTTGGGAGCCGTAATAAAAGCGGTTGTGCGGGTGTGCTCGCGCCGACTGTTGGCAGACGAACATTGGCGCCGGCGGATAGGCTGGCGAAGGTCGGCTGGATCCGAAGCTTGACAACTACTGATTGCAGAAGATGCTGGCATTCGGCGTCCATTTGCCGAAGCCGGTGGCGACCATATTGGCGATGACGCGGCAGACATAGACCTTCTGTGCCGGGTCGTTGTCGGGACCGGCATGGTAGCGGGCGACGGCCATCGACCAGGTCATATGCCGGGCATGCAGGCTCGCCAGGAAGCGCGCCGCGTAGTCGACATTCTGATGCGGATCGAGCATGTCCTCGACGCTGCGGAAACGATCGCCGTGATAGCGATGGTTGATCTGCATGCAGCCGAGATCGATCAGCGTCTTGCCCTCGCGACGCGCGTCCTCGAATGCGGCGAGCGCTTCGCCGCGGCTGCGAGGGAAAACAGCTTTTCCTTCTATATTCAAAGCATTAGGCTGAAGGCTGCCCTTCTTTCCGGTCTCGGTCAGGCCGACGGCGTAGAGGATCCCGGCAGGCACGCCGTAGCGATCGGCGGCGCGCAGGATCTCCGGCTCGCAGGAATTGGCGGCGGCGCTGGCCGTGCCGGCAGCAAAACTAGATATACATATCGTCGTCAGCGCGCTCGCGAAGAGGCGAAGCGGCACGACCGAATTCCTGTGCGCCATTGCCATCGTTCCTTCCCGGTTGCCGGCCGCCGCCCTCGTTGTTGCCGCCCGAGTTCCCGGGCTGGAACGAAGGCTGGTCGCGGCCCGTCGACATCGGCATGGCGCTGGTTGCGTCGGCGCGGCTGGCCGCATGCGCTGCTATCGAGGGTTGCAGGACGGTAATCTTGTCGACGTCGAAACCGAGGCTGCGCATGGACTTGACGATGGCGTCGCTGTCGGCGGTGAGGCGGCGGTATGCCTCGTGTGTCTCGGGCTTCATCTCAATCGAAAGTTGCTCTCCCGAGAGCCGCAGGCTGGCGATAACCGACCCGAGTTCCGAGGGGTGGAGCTCGATCTTCAGCACATGTGTCGGAACGGCAACAGAATTGGTCGTCTGCGAGCCTGCCGAGGCGCTTGCGAAGGCCTGCTGGACGCCGTTGTCGGAGGCAAGCGCCTCAACCAGCGCCGATGCCGTCTGGCCGATCGGGTTTTGTGCCGGCGCCGGGAAGCTCTGCTGGCTGACGACGTCCATGCGTGTGGCGGAAGAAGACGGCTTGGCCGGTGTCTGCTGCGTGGTCGATTGCGATAGCTGCGAGGCCTTGGAGGCGGAAGCCGGCCGCCAACCTTGCGGTACCGGGTTGTCGGCCTGCGGTTCATTCCCTTGCTTCGGCAAGATCTTGGTATCGCTGCGGCCCGATATGTCGAGAGCCATGTCCGCCTTCACCGGCTTCTGCCCGAAGTCAGGCCCGGGCTCTTCAGCCGCCGTCGAACGAGCGGATCGCGACCGCGGCTCGGCGGAACTGTCGACCGCCGTGCGCTTGCCTGGGCGCAGCCGCAATTCCAACGATGCTCCGTCGCTCGCGGCCTCTTCACCGTCGGCGGAACCCTTGCCGCCCGTGCCCGACGATTGCGCGAAATGTTTCATGTCGCTCAGCGCCATCAGCAATGGCAGGCGATCCTGCAGCGGCGCGGACTCGTCGGTTTGCGCCGTGGAATCCTTGTCCGCCGTCGGCTTTGCCTGATCGGCCTGGGCGGTGGTCTTCCCGGACTTTCCCGTGGTTGCTTTCTGCGAGCCGGTCTTCCCCTCCTGCGGGCCCTCGTCCGGCTCCTGTTTGCCGGCATTGGCCGCCGAGCGCCTTGCCGGATGCGCGTCCGGCATCACCGGTCCGGTCGCGTGCTTGTCCTGTGGCCGGTCGGTCTTCTCGGGCCCATGCACCAGGTCACCGAAATTCTGATCCTTGTCCTCGCCGCCGGTCGAGTGCTGCCGGGGCTGGGTCGAAGCAAAGCCCGGCAGGGTCTGGTTGACGCTGGTCATCTGGGGGCTGCTCCGAGTAACTGGTCGATCTGGTCTAGCTGACGCCGCGTGCTGGTCACCGCCGCATCGATTGGGTCTTGCGCATCGGGCGTCGGCGCCGATGCCTGTACCACCGGCGCGGCGTCGATCGGTGCCGGAGTGGATGCCGGCGTTCCAGCCGATGCTTGCGCCGGTAGCGGGACAGCGGGCGGCGAAGGCGTGTCTTTCGCCTGATCGCTTGCCGCGACCGGCGGATCGCTCGCCGCGACCGCTGGCTTGTCGGGCATCGCTCCTTCCACCGGCGGCAAGTCCGCATTGGCCGGATCGGCCGAGGCCTCCGTCGCCGATTTCGCCTCGTCACTTTTCGCAACGGTTGCCGGCTTAGGTCCAGCATTTGCGGCCGCTTTCACCGGCGCCATCACTTCGCCCGCGACAGCTTGCGCGGCGTCGAGCAGGTCGCGGTCGCCTTGCGAAAGCTTGCCGCGATCGATCTTGCCCAACTTGGCGCGTACTTCATCGACATTGGCCGATGTCATGGTGGAGAGGCTCGAATAGAGCTGGGTGCGCGGATCATCCCGGTTGCCGTCGCCGTTGCGGCCCAGTTCGGCCTTGGCCGAGGCGAAAGCCGAGAGCTCCGTCATCCCGTCGATCGCGGCACGGCGCGCGATGCGCAGGTAGATCACTTTCTCGCGCTCGGGATCCATCATCGAGGTGATGTCGGCGATCTTGTCCTGGCTGATCGCCATGTGCAGCGTGATGACGCCGGAAACAAAGGCATCGGCGAACTGGCTGGCGTAGGGCGAATAAAGAAAGGACGCGACATACTGGGTCGAAGCCAGCGCGAAACGGGCGGCGTCGCCCTGCGCGGCCGCGATGCCCACCGAGCGGCGAAGCGCAGCCTCCTCGACCAGTGTGCCGGGGCTGAGCAGGCGTGCTTCGTCGAGCAGCGCAAGCGCTGCCGACGGGTCGTCGGCTGCAAGCAGCGAGCCCTTGACCAGCGCCAGGAAGGCGCCGAGATCGGCGGGCACGCTCATCGGATCGATCGGCTTCAGCATTTCGATCGCCTGGGCCGGCTGCCCGCTCAGATAGGCGACGACGCCTTTGGCGATGGCCAGGCTTTGCGGGTCGGTTACCGCGCGCGAGGCCGCCGCCGCGACCGTCACCGGATTGCCGCCGCTCATGCCATAGACGAGCAAGGCGCGGAAGTTCTTCGGCTCCTTGAAATCCTCGGCGTTCGCGTCGCGCATCCGGGCGTCGATCATTTCGAGGAGTTTTGCCTGCATCGGCAGCGCGGCGTGATCGCCGCCGGCAATGCGATCCTGGACCAGCTGCAGCGAACGCACCAGTTGATAGGGCTGCAGCGCATCCTGCGCGAAAGCCGCCGGTGACGACCCCGCGCCTAACAGCAGCAGCGCTATCGCGCCGCCGATGACGGTCCTGGCCCTCATCCGCCGGCCGCCATCAGGATTTCGATGCGCCGGTTCGCGGCAGCCATCGGATCGGAGGCGATCTTGGGCTGCCGGTCGGCGAAGCCCGCGACCTCGGTGATGCGGCTTTCGTCGACGCCGCCGCGCACCAGCATATAGTAGGCCGAATGGGCGCGCGCGGTGGACAGCCGCCAGTTGTCGTAAGCGTCGCTGCGGAACGGCCGCGCATCGGTGTGGCCGCTGATGGTGATGGTGCCCGTCTTCTCGTTGATGATGCGGCCGATCTTTTCCATCGCCAGCACCAGATCGCGGCGCGGCATGGCCGAGCCGATCTCGAACATACCGAAATCGAGCTGGTCGGTGATCGAAATGACGACACCCTTGTCGGTGGCTTCGACCGAGACGCCGTCGGCGAGCTTTTCGCCCGGCAGGAATGCCTTGGCGAGTTCCTTCTTGATATCCGCCGCTTGCTGAAGGGCGGCTTTGCTCGGCGCCTTGTCACCTTTGTCGGCGGCCTGCTCGGATTCGGTCTTTTCCGCCTTGGCCGCTTCAGCCTTCGTATCGGTGTCCGCAATCTCGCGCTTGTCGGCGTCGGCTTTCTCGCTCTTCTTCCCTTCGCTCGACAGCTTTCCGGCCTTGCTTTGCGCGGCTTTTTGCTCGCCCTTGGCGTCGGTGCCTTCCGGAGCCGCCAGCGGTTCCAGCGGCGCGGCCGTCAGCGGAGGGGCGGCCGGAACGGCCTTCACCTTCGGCACCGCGACGGTGGCGACCTTGTCGCCAGGCTTGACGACCGGATCGCCATCGATCTTGGCGCGCTCGGCTGTTGCCTCCGCGTCAGGCGCCGCCACCTGCTGCGACCAGAAATCCGGCGCGAACGGATCGCGATAGGATTCGCCGCCGGAGGCCCCGGTTGCCGGACCGGCCGTCTGGGCGCCGCCTTCACCCTTGGCGCTGACGTTCTGCATCACGCCCGTATCGGCGGCGATCTCCGCCAGCACCGCATAGGGATCGGCGAACAGCTTCTCATCGGAGAGCTGGGCATCCTGCGCCCCGTCCTTGGTCTGCCGGCGCTCGGAGGAACCGGCGCCGCCCTTGCCGTTATCGCCCGCCTTGGTCGCGCCCTGCTGCGGGTTGTCCGCGGTCAGCCCGACCTTGCTCGGGCCATCGCCGAGGTCCTCCAGGCCCTTGCGACTGGAATTGCGGTCGATCAGCTCGACCGGATTGAAATAGCTGGCGACGGCTGCCTTGGTCTGCTCGTTGGCGGCGTTGATCAGCCACATGACGAGGAAGAAGCACATCATCGCCGTCATGAAGTCGGCGAAGGCGATCTTCCACACGCCACCATGGGGAGCGTCGTCATGACCGTCGTGATTGCGCTTGACGATGATGATCTCGTGCCGGGGGTCGGCATGGTCGACGGCGCTCATGACAGGACCTCCGACAAGGACGCCGACCACTCGGCGATACGCGTTTCGAACACCGTTTCGTCGATGGTGACGGTCAGGTCGAAGCCGGACGCCTCGGTGAAGTCGAGATTGGCGGCGCGGGATCCAAGCGTCGCCTTCAGCGGCTCGAACAGCGAGAGCGGCCCCCGGACGCCGATACGCACGGCCTCGCCGTCGGCGACCGCGGCGCCGATCACGCGCGAAAGGGCCAGGAGCGAACGCTGCTGCAGGTCGTCGCTGAGAAGGCCGCCGAGGATACGCGCGACGGTCGCGCCGGCAAGCTCGGCAACGCGCTGCTCCATGGCCTCGATGCGCGTGGCGACGACAGCGCCGAGATCGCCGCCGAAGCTCTCAAGGAAAGCTTTCGCCGCATCGTCGCTGGCCTGACGCTCGGCGTCGAGCGCGGCCCGATGGGCAAGCGCAAGGCGTGCCTCGAGCGACGCCTCCGCATCGGCAACCGCCTCGGCGATCAGCGCGCCGATATCGGCCTGCGGCGGCGGTGCGGCGGCAGGCATATGCTCGGCGGCGCGCGCGGACGGCGGCTGGCTGGCACGCGGGGTCCGCGAACCAAAATCGGGCAGGAGATCGAAGAGCGCCGAGGCCATGGCCTAACCCACGGCTTCCGGGGCGGCAGCCCATTTGCGCAGGATCTGCGCGGTCCGCTCCTCGTTGAGGTCGACCATGCGAGCCAGCCGCTCCTGCGGCGCCGGCCGGATTTTCTGACGCAGGTCGTCGAGCGGGGTTGCGCCGGCGCGCGCGCCGGGCAGGGCGCCGGCAGGGGTCTCGGCGGTGACTGCGGCGACGGGCGCGTCCGGCGTCGGCAAGGAACGCTGTACGTCGTCGAAGCTCGGGCCGGCAATGGCCGCAGGCTTCGCCGACGCCGTCAGCGCGGCGGCCATCGGCTTCAGGCCGAAGAAGGCCACCAGGAAAACGACAACGATGAAGGCGCCGGCATTGATCAGCGTGCCGGTATAGGTGCCGATCGAGGCGAGGATGCCGGGCTGATCGATCGGCTCGCCGTCGAGGCCGTTGATGAACTCGACTGCTGAGACGTCGATGACATCGCCGCGCTTGTCGTCGAAGCCGGTCGCCGAGGCCACCATCTTCTGGATATCGGCGACGCGCTTGGCGATCTGGTCGGGCGTGGCGTCCTTGCCGAGGATGGTCTTCAGGCGATCCTGGTTGACGACGACCGCGATCGACATCTTGTTGACCGTGTAGCCGTTGGAGACGGTGGCGATCTTCTTGGAGTTGATCTCGTAGTTGGTGATCTCTTCCTTACGGTCGTTCTGCGAGGTGGATTGCGGTCCTTCGGTGCTGGTGGTTTGCGTCTCGGGCAGGTTCTGCTCGACGCTGGTCGGGGTCGAAGCCTGTTTCTGGTTGCTGGCCTCGTTGGTCTTCACCGACTGCACCGAACGCTCGACGCGCGAGTTCGGATCGAAGATCGTCTCCTCGGTCTGGCGCGTGTCGGTGTTGACGTCGGCCTTGACGCTGGCGCGGAAATTATCTGGGCCGAGATAAGGAGTGAGCGCGCGGCGGATGTTGTCGCCGATCTGCGCCTCGACCGTCTGCTCGACGCCGAGCGTACGCGCGGCGCTCGTGTTGGACGGGTCGTCGCCGGCGGCCAGAAGGTTGCCGTTGGAATCGAGCACGGTGACCTTGTCGGCCGAGAGGCCGGGAACAGCCGCGGCGACGAGGTGGCGGATCGACATGGCGCTCTTCTCGGCATCGTTGCCGGCATAGCGGATGACCACCGAGGCGGAGGGCTGCTGCTCGTCGCGGCGGAAATTGGCGCGCTCGGACATGACGATGTGGACGCGCGCCGCCTTGACGCCGGAAATCGACTGGATGGTGCGCGCGATCTCGCCTTCCAGCGCGCGCACGCGGGTGATCTGCTGCATGAAGGAGGTGAGGCCGAGCGAGCCGACATTGTCGAACAGCTCGTAGCCGGCATTGGCGCTGGTCGGCAGGCCTTTCTCGGCAAGCAGCATGCGCGCCTGCGCAGTGGTGCCGGCCGGCACCAGAACGGAGGTGCCGTCGGAGCCGACATCGAAGCCGATGCCGGCATCGGCCAGCACCAGGCCGATCTGGTTGACGTCGGAACGCTCGAGGCCGACATAGAGCGTCTCATAGGCCGGTCGGTTGAGATAGACGGAAGCGATGCCGATGACGGCCATGACCAGGGCCGCGATGCCGCCCATAAGCGCCAGACGCCGCACGCCGAAGCTCTTCAAATTCGCGATGACGCTCTGGATCTGTTCCGGCACGATTCAACCGCTCCCAGCATGACTGTCCGCCGGAAGACTAGACCGCGAAGCTTGTGCGAGGATGATAGGCGTGCCGCCGAAGAGCCCGCAAAGCGTCGAACCGGCGTCTTATCGAGCAACGAAAAAGGCCGCGCCTCGGGCGCGGCCTTTTTCTGGTGGGAATAATCCCGCGGCTTAGCCGTTCTTGAACAACTGCAGGATCGACTGCGAGGAACTGTTGGCGATCGACAGGGATTGGATGCCGAGCTGCTGCTGAACCTGCAGCGCCTGGAGGCGGGTCGATTCCTTGTTCATGTCGGCATCGACGAGCTGGCCGACGCCGCGGTCGATGGAGTCCATCAGGCTCTGGGTGAAGGTCTTCTGCAGGTCGATCGAGCTCTTGGCGGCGCCGAGCACGGTAGCGGCGTCAGTAAGCTGACTCATGACGTTGTCGATCTTGGTGACCATCTGCGTGATGATGTCGTCGGTCACGCCCGTTGCCGTGATGTCGAGATTGAAGGCGGAGACGTTGTCGATCTTGACGGGCGTGCCCGTCACAGCGGCCTGACCGGCGGTGTTGGCGGCGATGTCGGTGGCGCCGCCGGCGATCGAGGCCGCATAGGCGGCGTCATATGCCGACTGGTCCGCGGCGGTGGAATAGATCGAAGTCTTGCGATCAAGAATGCCCTGGTTCTTGACCGCCGTCGCGAGGCCGGAATCGAACAGCTTGGTGCTCTCGACATCGATGTCGATCGTTCCGAGCGAGATGGCGCCGGACGACGAGCGGTTGAACGAGGAGACGATCTTGGCGTCGGCCTGGACGCCGTCATTGGCGGCCGCGACCTGCGTAGACGTCACCGAAAGATAATTCGAGCCCGAGAAGGTGGCGGCGTCCGCGAAGGATTTCATCTGCGCCTGCAGCGTGGTGATTTCGGTCTGCGTCTTGGCCTTGTTGGCACCCGACTGGCCCACAGCCGACAAAAGCTTGGTCTTGATCTGGCCGATCGTCGAAAGGACGTTGTTCATGCCGGTATAGGCGGTGTCGACCTTCGAGGCGCCGAGGCCGAGCGCGTCTTGCACGGTCGACAGCGCCGAGTTGTCGGAACGCATGGTGGTGGCGATCGACCAGTAGGCGGCGTTGTCGGAGGCCTCGGAGACCCGGTAGCCGGTCGAGATCCGGGCCTGCGTCTGCTCGAGCGATTTGTTGGTGGCGTTGAGGCTTTGAAGTGCAGTCAACGCCGCAGCGTTCGTCATGATGCTCGCCAAGAAACTCGCTCCTTCTCAAAGGCCGGCATGCCACACAGGCCGGGTCCGGCCTGCCCATCGGTCGCGAACGTGCCGGTCGGGCCGATTCGACGACTAAGTGATTGGTTAACCATACCTAGCCCGATATGGTTAATGGCCTGTTAAAAACAGGCTTGCGAGAGGTTAGGAAACGAGGATTGCGCGAGCCTTGAGCAAGAGCAATTCGAAGAAGAGTTCGCGACGGGTCTTTCCGCCCGAAGTTGCTTCAAAGCAAGGAGAGGGAGCCTTTGCCGTTTGTTCGAGACAGGAATGCTCCAACGCAAATCGGGCCGCGCTTTTGGCGCGGCCCGATTGTCCGATATAACCGTTTTAGGAGTGATCAGCCGCGGAAGAGCGACAGGATCGACTGCGACGAGCCGTTGGCGATCGACAGCGCCTGGACACCGAGCTGCTGCTGAACCTGCAGCGCCTGGAGGCGAGTCGATTCCTTGTTCATGTCGGCATCGACGAGCTGGCCGACGCCGCGATCGATGGAGTCCATCAGGCTCGAGGTGAAGGTCTTCTGCAGGTCGATCGAGCTCTTGGCGGCGCCGAGCTTGGTGGCGGCGTTCGTCATGTCCTTCAGCGCGGCGTCGACGACGTTCATCATCGCCTGGATCTGAGTGTCGCTTGCAGCGGTGGTGCCGGAGAAGATCTTCAGGCCGGCGACCGAATAAGTGTCGGTGGCAGCGGCAGCAGCGCCCAGGGTCGGGGCCGAGGCCGCGGCGACAGCGGCGCCGGTGGTGCCGAGACGCTCTGTGTCGAGGATGCCCTTCGCGGTCGGGGCAGCGCCTGCGTCATAGAGCTTGATGCTTTCCACGTTGACGTCGATCGTCGAGATCGAAACCGAGCCGGTGGCGCCGCGGTTGAAGGCCGATACGATCTTGACGTCCGCCGCCGTGCCCGAAGCCGTCGATACCGACAGCATGTTGGTGCCGGAGAAGGTGGCGCCATCGGCATAGGCCTTCAACTGCTTCTGAAGAGCGGCGATTTCGACCTGGGTCTTTTCCTTGGAAGCATCGGTCTGGCCGTACGAAGCGGTGAGCTTCTGCTGGATCTGGTTGATGGTCGAGATCGCGCTGTCCATGCCGGTGTAGGCGGTGTCGACCTTCGAGGCGCCGAGGCCGAGAGCGTCCGAAACGGTGGACATGGCCTGGTTGTCGGAGCGCATCGTGGTGGCGATCGACCAGTAAGCGGCGTTGTCGGAAGCCTGGGAAACGCGATAGCCCGTCGAGATGCGGGCCTGGGTGGTGTCGAGGTTCTTCTGGGTGGCGTTCAAGCTCTGCAGAGCGGTCAACGCCGAGGCGTTGGTCATGATACTGGCCATGGTACACGTACCTTGTTTTTACACGGATTTTTTTGACATACCGGCATGTCCGGTATGACGGTGCGGCATCATGCCAATGATCTGTGAACCCGATCACCCGCCATCTGCAGGCGACTATGGCGGCAAGTTGCTACCAAAGACCTAAATCGGACGGTTAATCGAAAATAATGTTGGAAGGCATGCGCGCACTTTCCTCAAGCCGTCGAGACTTGACCCGGCACGCTTGCGTGGTCCGGCGGGAACGATCAGGTGAAGGATCGCACCAGGCTGCCGACCAGAAGGTTCCAGCCGTCGATCAGCACGAAGAACAGGATCTTGAACGGCAGCGATACCACCGTCGGCGGCAGCATCATCATGCCCATGGCCATGGTGACCGTGGCGACGATGAGGTCGATGACGAGGAAGGGCAGGACGATGAGGAAGCCGATCTCGAAGCCGCGCCGGATCTCCGAGATCATGAAGGCCGGCACCAGGATGCGCAGGTCGACGCTCTCGCGCGAGACGGTTTGGCCGCGTTCGCGGGCGAGGTCGGCGAAGAGATCGAAGTCCTTCTCGCGCACATTGTGCAGCATGAAGTCGCGGAACGGGCCGGAAATCTTCTCGAACGCCTCGGCCTGCGTGATCTGGTTGTCCATCAGCGGCTTGACGCCGGTGTTCCAGGCCTGGTCGAAGGTCGGCGCCATGACATAGAAGGTCATGAACAGCGAGAGCGAGATCAGGATCAGGTTGGCCGGCGTCGATTGCAGGCCGATGCCGGCGCGCAGGATCGAGAAGGCGATGACGAAGCGGGTGAAGCTCGTCACCATAATCAGGAGGCCCGGCGCCACCGAAAGCACCGTGAGCAGGCCGAACATCTGGATCAGATAGCCGACCGTCGTACCGTCGGCCTTGCCGATGCCGCCAAGATCGAACTGCTGGGCCGCGGCGACGGAAGTGGTGACGACGATGAGCGCCGTGGCTATGAGGAACTTTCTCATTCGAGCAGCATCGTCCTGACGAGAACCTGTTTGACGTGGCCGCCGCTGCGCAGCGCCGCGCGCTCTTCGAGATCGGCCTTGAGATGCTGGTAGCCGCTGGCGCCTTCGATCTGGTGCAGCTTGAGCGTGCGCACATAGGCGAGCAGGTCCTGGTGGATCTGCTCGGCCATTTCCGGCGGCTGGGGAGCATCGTAGAGCAGCGACGCCTCCAGCCGGATCCAGACGTCCGACGGCGAGGCGAGATTGGTGGTGATCGGCGCCAGCTGAACCAGCGCCGGCCCGGCGGCCGCCTTGCCGCCTTCGGCGGGTTTTTCCGCGGTGCCGGCGTTTTCCGGTGCCGCGGGCACCGGTGCCGGCGTTTCGCCTTGCTTGAGATAGCCGCCGGAAAGCCAGCCCATGCCGACCGCCGCGCCCGTTATGACCAACAGCATGGCGAGCTGGATCGCCAGGGAAGGTCCCTTCTTGGGCGGGACCTGCTCGACATTGGCCACGGCAGCGCTCTCCGGTCCTAGAAGGGAAGAACCTGGTCGAGGACCTGCTGGCCATAGGCCGGCTGCTGGACCTCGCTCACACGGCCTCGGCCGCCATAGGAAATGCGCGCCTCGGCGATGCGCTCGTAGGGGATGGTGTTCTCCGCGCCGATGTCGGACGGACGAACCATGCCGGCGATGGTCAGCACCCGAAGCTCGTAGTTGACGCGGACCTCCTGCGAGCCCCTGATCATCAGATTGCCGTTGGGCAGCACCTCGGTAACGACGGCGGCGACGTTGAGGGCGATGTCCTCCGAGCGCTTGATCTCGCCGTCGGCATTGGTCTCGGTGCTGGAGCTCAGGCCGGCGTCGCCCTTGCCGCTGGTGCTTGCCTTTTCCCAGCCGAGGTTGACGTCGTAGCCGAGCTTGCGCGCGGCGGTGCGGCTGCGGTCGTTCTGGTTCTTGAAATTGGCCTTGTCGTTGAGCTTGATGTTGACGGTAAGGATGTCGCCGGCGCGCAGCGCGCGCGGATCGGTGAAGAGCCGGCTCTGGCGATCGTCCCACAGCGAGAATTTCTTCGGCCGCGAGGCAGGCGGCTCGGGGTAGCTGTAGGGGCCGGAACCGCCCTCACCGATGCCGGAACCGACCGGCGACAGAGCGGGCTCCCGGCCGATCTCCTTGAAATTGGTGCCGCAGCCGGACAATGCCGCAACCGCAACGAGGACAAAGAATTTCAACTTCATGACGGATCAACCCTTCGCGCCGCGCTGGCCATGATGCCGGTGAGCGTCGCTGCCGCCTTCTGGTCCATTTCGTTCAAGATGACGCCGGCCTTGCGCGAATCGAGCTTCATCAGGATGGCCGCCGCGAGCTCGGCATTGACCATCGCCAGCCGTTCGGCGGCGGCGTCGGGCTTCATGCCGGCATAGATCTTGACGACGCCGTCCTCGGCGCGCGCCAGGAACACTTCGCGGCGCTTCAACCATTCCTCGTATTCGGCCCGCTTTGCCTCGAGCGCTTTCATGCGTTCGTCGATGCCGGCCTGCAGCTGCTTCAATTCCTCGGCCTGAAGCGCGTAGCGGCGGTCGCGCGCGGCGTCGGCGATGTTGGAGCAGAAGCGCTGGACCTCGCTTTCGTCAGGCGCCTTGCCGGCCGCGAGCGCAGCCGGCTGAAGCGGCGCGCTTTCGTGTGTGAGCTGGGCCGGCTGAACCGGCGCCTGACCGCCCGGCAACACCTGTCGTACCTCGTCTGCATGGGAGGCCGTCCCGCCAAGCAGAGCGACCACTGCTCCGATGGCGCAGAAGCTCAGGTGACGGCGGGGTGTTGGGGAGGAAAGCGCGGTCATCGGCGTGCCTATTGGAGAACCAGGTCGGCCTGCAAGGCGCCGGCCGATTTGATGCCTTGCAGGATGGCGATGATGCCGTCGGGCTTCACGCCGAGGCGATTGAGGCCGGATACAAGCGTTTCGAGATCGGGACCGTCGAGCACGGCAACGCGCGCGTCGGGCCGGCTTGCCTCGATGGCGGTGAAAGGCTCGACCGCGGTCTCGCCCCTGGAGAAGGGTTCCGGCTGGACCACCTTCGGCGCTTCGGTGATGCGCACCGTAAGCGTGCCATGGCTGATCGCCACGCGCGAGATCCTGACATTGCTGCCGATGACGATGGTGCCGGTGCGTTCGTCGATGACGACGCGGGCAGGGGCGTCGGATTCGACGACCAGATTTTCGATCTCGGCATAAAAACGCGCGGCGGAGACGTTCTTCGGCCGCCTGATCTGCACCGTGCGGGCGTCGCGTTCCGCGGCGACCCGCATGCCGAAGCGCTGCGAGGTGTAATCGTTGATGGCGTCGGCGATGCGGATGGCGGTGGAGAAATCGGGATTGCGCAATTGCAGCGTCAATACGCCCTGGTCGTCGAATTCGGCCGGCACCGAGCGCTCGACGATGGCGCCGTTCGGCACGCGGCCGGCGGTCGGTACGCCTTGCGTCAACTGCTCGGCCTGGCCCTGGGCGGTGAAGCCGCCGACGATCACCGAGCCCTGCCCGACGGCATAGATTTCACCATCGGCTGCCTTCAGCGGCGTCATCACCAGCGTGCCGCCGGCGAGCGAGGTGGCGTCGCCCATCGAGGAGACATCGATGTCGATGCGGCTGCCCGACTGGACGAAGGGCGGCATGTTGGCGGTGACGATGACGGCGGCCACGTTCTTGGCGCGCGCGCTGCCGCCTTCGGTGGCGATGCCGAGATTCTCCAGCATGGCGCGGATCGACTGTTCGGTGAAGGGCGAGTTGCGCAGGCTGTCGCCGGTTCCGGCGAGGCCGATGACCAGGCCGTAGCCGACGAGCTGGTTGTCGCGCGCGCTCTGCAGCTGGGCGATGTCCTTGATGCGCGCGGCGACCTGGCCGGGCGGCAGCGTGCTCGGCCCGGTCGAGACCCGGAACATGCGCGTGGTGGTGGCCGGATCGTATTCCGGATCGTCGTAGACGCCGCCGTTCTTCTGCGCGAGCTCGCGCTTGGCCTTGGGCGTCAGCCCATCCGCCAATGCCGGCTGCAGGCCGATGGCAGCGCTCAGCAAAAGGAGAAGGACGCGCATCACGAAGCGCCGACCTTGACGGTGCCGTCGGCCATCACCGTGCCCGAGATGATCTTGCCGCTGTCGATGTTGCGGATCTTGATCTGGTCGCCGGCAGCACCTGGCTGCAGCGTGACGCCGGCGGCCGAAATGGTGAGCGCGCCGGCGGTGAAATAGACCTGTACGGAAGCGCCCTGCTCGACCAGCCAGGCGTCGCGGATGGCGCTGACCGGGATATACCGGCCGGGCAGAAGCGTGCGCTTGGCGACCTTGCCCTGGAGTTCCTCGGAGCGCGTCGCCATGCCGTCCGGCTTGTGCTTGCCGGGGATGAGCGTCACCTGCTTGAGCGAGGCGGGCTCAATGGTCTCGCCGGGATAGATGACCCGGTTGGGGATCAGCACGGCCTCGCCGACCGCCTGGCCGGCGGCGATCTGGTTTGCCGACTGGCCGGTCGCGTCCTGCGCGAAAGCCGGCATGCCGGCGGCCACCAGGGCGGTGGCCAGCGCGACGCGACGGAGTGCGGAGGAGATCGGCCCGGCCATTATCCGTTACCTGATGTTCTTGGAGACCACCGAGGCCATGTCGTCGGCGGCCTGAATGACCTTGGAATTCATTTCGTAGGCGCGCTGGGCAGAGATCAGCTCGGTGATCTCCTTGACTGGATCGACGTTGGAAGACTCGAGATAACCCTGCTGGATCGTGGCGAAGCCCGGATCGCCGGGAACGCCGACATTGGCCGGGCCGGAGGCAGCCGTTTCCTGGAAAAGGTTGTCGCCGAGCGGCGCCAGGCCCGCCTCATTGGCGAAGTTGACGATCTGAAGCTGGCCGAGCAGCTGCAGGTCGGTCTGGCCGTCGATGCGGGCAAAGACCTGGCCGGTTTTGTTGACGATCACCTCGACGGCGTCCGTCGGCACGGTGATGGCGGGGATGACGTTGGCGCCGTCGGCAGTCACGAGCTGCCCGGTGGCATTGGTGTTGAAGGCGCCGGCGCGGGTATAGAGCGTGCCGCCGTCGGCACCCTCGATCTGGAACCAGCCCCTGCCGGTCAACGCCAGGTCGAAGCTGTTGCCGGTGCTGGCCAATTCACCTTGCGTATGGACGTTGCGCACCGCCGTGGTCTTGACGCCAAGACCGATCGAGACGCCTTCCGGCACCAGCGAGGTGTTGGAGCGGTTGGGCACGCCCTGCGTGCGGTCGACCTGGTAGAGCAGGTCGGAGAATTCGGCCCGCGCCCGCTTGTAGCCGGTGGTGTTGATGTTGGCGATGTTGTTGGCGATGACTTCCAGGTTGGTCTGCTGGGCGTTCATGCCTGTGGCGGCGATCGCAAGGGCTTTCATGACGCGCTCCTAGATACTCATGCGACTGATTTCGAGATAGGCCGAGACGACCTTGTCGCGGATCGCGATGGTGGTCTGCAGCGCCTGCTGGGCGCTCAGGACCGCATCGACGACCTGGCGCGTGTCGGCATCGCCCTTGAGCGCCTGTATCGACATCTGCTCTGCGCCCTGCAGCGTGTTGACGGTCTTCGTCGCCGCCTGGCCGAGGACTTCGGCGAAGGTGCTGCCGACGCTTTCGCCGGCCTGCGTTCCGACACCGCCCTGCAGCAGACCCGGGGAAGCCTGTTCCGCTCCATCGACCGCCGTTTTGAATTGTATTGCCCCGATACCGCCGATCATTACTGGTTCCTCATCAGGTCGATGGTCATGGAAATCAGATCGCGAGCCTGCTTGATCACCTGCAGGTTGGCTTCATAGGAGCGGTTCGCCTCGCTCATGTCGGCCATTTCGACCAACGTGTTGACGTTGGGCATCTTGACGTACCCCTTGTCGTCGGCGGCTTCGTTGCCGGGCTGGAATTCGATCGGGAAGTCCGAAGGATCGCGGGAGATCGCGCTGACTTCCACCAGCGAGCCGCCGGTTGCGCGGTCGACCTCGGACTGAAAGGTGATCGTCTTGCGACGATAGGGCTCGGCGCCCGGCGTGCTGCCGGTCGATTGGGCGTTGGCTAGGTTTTCCGAGACCACGCGCAGGCGCTCCGACTGGGCGCCAAGACCGGAAGCCGCGACTTTGAGGGCTGCAGTCAGCGCATCCATGATCAGCTCTTCACCACCATCGTCATCATCGAATGGAAGGCCTTGACGATCGCCGTGTTGAGCTCGAAGGAGCGGCGCACCTCGCCGGCCTTCATCAGTTCCTGCTCGAGGACCACGGTGTTCTTCGACGGCATGATCGCGCCGTCAGCGTCTTCCGGCTTGACGTTGAAGCCGGCATGGGCCGTTTCGGCGCCAAGGTGGCCAGCCTGCGTGGCGGCAAGCGTCACTGCGGTGCGGTCGAGGACCTTTTCGAAGGGCTCGACGTCATTGGCCGTGTAGCCCGGCGTGTTGGCATTGGCGATATTCGAGGCAATCGCCGACTGGCGCACGGCCAGCCATTGCGACTGCCGCGTGGCAAGATCGAAAAGATTTACGGGTTCCATGGGAATCTCCCGGGCAAGTACGCACAAGACTAGGCGGCCAGTCTTGCGCGGACCTTGCGCGGGACGAGCTGTAAGGCCCGGGTTCTTACTTGGAGAGCTGGATCACCTTGTCGGTGCTGGTGACGATCACCCACTTGCCGCCGCGCTGCTCGATCGAGGCGACGCGGCTGGAATCGGGCAGAACCGAGCCGCGCTGGACGATCCACAGACCAGTATCGTCCTCGATCATGGCGCGGCCGTTGGCGACATGCACCATCTTGAATTCCGAAGCGGCGGCGGGGAAGGGCTGGTCGCCCGGCGGTGGCGCGGGATCGTCCTGCACCGTTCCGGTGGCGAACAGGTCGATATCGGCATTGGGAACGTCCTTGGCCGTCAGCGGTCCGCTGCGTTCGGCCACGATGCCGCCGCCGGCGCGTCCGGAGTTGCTGCCGCTGCCGCCGAACTTGATGGCCTGAACGCCGAACTGCTCCTGGTTGAAGAAGATATACCAGGGGAACAGCGCGCAGATCAGGCCGAGCGTGATGCCGAGCGCGGCGATGACTAAATCGCTGCGGCGGTCGGCGCTCTTGTCGGTGAGGCGCGGGAACTGGGCTTTCGGCGGCTCGGGCCATTGGGTGCGGGGAAAAAGGCCATCGAGCAACGAATCGCGGCTGGCCTGTGCCATGTCGGCAGTGGATGTCCGCGGCGGATGCGGCTTGTCGGCTCTGGTCGGAAGCGCCGTTGCCTTCTCCGTCCTGGCGAGCGCGGCCTTCTGCTTGGCAGTTCTTGCCGCGTCGGCCTCAGCCCGTTCCGCGGCCTCGGCCTCGGCAAGCATGTCGCGCAACATGCGCTCGGTGTATTGGAATTCAGTCTCCTTGATCGCCATTCAGCTTCCCCTTGAGATGGCGGGCGAGGTCGGCGAACGGATCGGCCGATGCGCGGTCCCTCGGCGATTGCGTGAGCGCCTCGTAAATCAGCGGCACCTGGCGCACCGCGTTGTCGAGCTCGGCATCGGCGCCGCTCTGGTAAGCGCCCAGCAGACGGATGTCGCGTGTATCCTCGAAGCGCGCGATCATCGATTTCAGCCTTGTCACCAGCATGCGCTGCTCGGCGCTCCAGGCCTTGTCGGCAAGGCGCGAGATCGACGACAGCGGATTGACCGGCGGATAACGACCCTGCTCGGCGAGCGCGCGGTCGAGCACGACATGGCCGTCGAGGATGCCGCGCACCGAGTCGGCGACCGGATCATTGTGGTCGTCGCCGTCGACCAGCACGGAAATGATGGCGGTGATCGAACCCTTACCTTTAACCCCGGGGCCTTCGGCCCCCGGCCCAGCGCGTTCGAGCAACTTCGGCAGGTCGGTGAAGACTGAGGCCGGATAGCCGCGCGCGACCGGCGGCTCGCCCGTTCCGGTCGCCACCTCACGCAGCGCATGCGCGAAGCGCGTGATGGAGTCCAGCACCAGCAGCACGCGATGGCCCTGGTCGCGGAAATGCTCGGCCACGCACATGGCCGTGTCGGGCGCGCGCCGGCGCATCATGGCGCTTTCGTCGCTGGTGGCGACGACGGCGACGGTCTTGGCCATGCTCTGGGCGCCGATCGTATCCTCGAGGAATTCGCGCACCTCGCGGCCGCGCTCGCCGATCAGCGCCACGACCACCGTATCGAAGGCCTCGGCGCCGGCCAGCATCGCAAGCAGCGTCGACTTGCCGACGCCGGAACCGGCGAAGATGCCAAGCCGCTGGCCGAAGCAGAGCGGCGTGAAGATGTCGATCACCCTGACGCCGGTGAGGAAGCCGGTGCCGACGCGCTGGCGCGCCAGGGCGCCAGGCGTCGCGCTATGCGCGGCATCGGCTGCATTCGGCCTGATCAGCGGCGGACCGCCGTCAATGACGCGGGTCAAGGCGTCGATCGCGCGCCCGCGCCAGGAGACATGCGGCGTGACCGCGAGCGGACCGCGGCGAAAGACGGCATCGCCGATGCCGGCATCGGTGCTGCGCTCGAACGGCGCGACCACCACCTCGTCGCTGCCGATCTTGACGATCTCGCCGCGGCGTGCGCCGGCCTTGCCGCGCTGCTCGACGATGTCGCCGAGCCTGGCAATTCCGGACAGGCCGCGAACCTTGTAATGCGTCGGCGAAATCTCGGCGACGCGGCCGCCGCGCGCAAGCAGCGCCTGCGGATCGTCGAACCGCCGCCAGACGCGTTCGAGCGCGGCCAGCCTGTCGGTCCGTCCGGTATCCGCCGGGCCCTCGGAAGCGCGCAACAGGGACGAGCCGGTCGTCATGCCGTCACTTCGAGCCGAGCGTCTTGATCGCGTCGTCGGTGGAGGAATCGGTCTGCCGCATCAGCGCCGCCGTGTTCTCGAAAGCGCGCTGCACCTGGATCAGCCGGGTCATTTCCAGAACCGGATTGACGTTCGACTCCTCCAGAAACCCTTGAGCGACGCCGACGTCCGAGCGATCGGTGACGGGTTCGGGCGTGCGTGCCGGAACGATGCCCGAATTGCCATAGCGGACGAAATTCTCGCCGGGGTCGAAATTGTAGAGACCGATGGCGCCGACCAGCTGGTCGTTCTGCCTGAGCGAGCCGTCGGCGCCCGCCTTGGGCGGGCCGTTGCGCGGATCGAGCTGGATCGGAGCACCACCGCTGTCCAGCACCGGGTAGCCTTCGATCGACATCAGTTCGCCGTTCTCGTTCATGGAGAAGCGGCCGTCGCGCGTCATCACCGTGCCGGCGGGCGTCTCGATGGCGAACCAGGCGTCGCCCTGGATGGCGAAGTCGAACGGATTGCCTGTTTCGGTCAGCGCGCCATGCGCGCCGGAAAGATAGGTCTTGCCGGAGGAGGCGAAGGAGACCGACCTCGGCCCGGTGCCCGAGACCACGTCCTCGAACTTCACGCCGGTGGCGCGAAAGCCGATGGTCGAGGCGTTGGCGACGTTGTCGGCGATGGTGTCGAGACGGCGCTCGAGCGCGATCTGCGAGGAAAGGGCGACGTAAAGACTGTCCTGCATGATCTTCTCAGAACTTCAACTGCTGCATGGCCATCATCAGATCGGTGGAGATGCCGACACTGGTCGGCTGCGCGAAGAGCACGCTGACAGACGTCACCGCCGTCGAGGTCGGGTGGTTGATCTCGTACATGCTGGTGAAGCGGGTCAGGAACTTGCTGAGCTTGTCCGGGTCGGTGAAGTCCGAGATGTCGAGCTTCTGCTCGAAGAGCTGCGCCTGCTTGTCGATGTCGGCGGTGGCAAAGGAATCGGGCAGGCCGAGCGCTGCGCGGACCACGCTGGCTAAAGCGGTGTCGGCGAGCACGTCGTACCAGCTGGTGATGTCCGGCGCCTTGCGCTGGAAATAAAGCGCCAGCCGCACGCCTTCGTTGGTCTGGCCGGCATTCTCTTCCAATGTCTGGCGCAGATACATGTCGACGGTCGGCTGCTGCGCCGCAACGCGAGTGGTGGTCGTGTCGCCGTACTGTGCGAAGTTGAAGGCGGCGGCGAGCCCGGCATAGGCCTTGTTGGCTTGCTGGTTGGCGACGCTGTCGGGATCCTTCACGCCGCCTTGCAGGACGGACTTGATGAGGTCCTTGTCCTCGGTGGCCGAATCCAGGCCGAACGCGGCCAGCGCGTAAGTGTAGAGCCGGTCGTTCGACATCAGATCGTCGATCGACTTCACCTTTGTGATATTGGCGAGATAGTAGGTCGTCTCGCCTTTCACATAGTCCGAATCCGGATCAAGGCCGGCGATCTCGGCCTGTGTGGCGTAGTTCGCCGTAACCTGCTGCTGTGTCGGGTTGTAGATCGTCGCACTGGTGCCATCGGCCGCGAAGTTGAAGGCAGCGACGAACTGGGCGTAGCGCTTGTCGGTCAGCTTGTTGGCGAAGCTGTCGGCGTCGGAGATGCCTTCCTTCAGCGCCTTGACCATGAAGGCCTTGGCATAGTCCATGTCCTCCAGCCCGTAAGCCTTCATGGCATATTTGAACAGGCGATCATTGTTTACGAAATCGTCGATCGATGTAACCTTGCCGATATTGGCCAGATAATACTGCGTATCGCGATCGACCGTCGGCTGTTTCTCAACCTGGACGATCGATTTGTTGATGTCTTTCGCGATCAACTGGTAGCTGGTGTAGGTACTGAGCAAGGATACGCCTCCGGCCGAAGCTATCCCTGCACAATAACGTCACTTCCTTGCGCGAAGCTGAATCGCGTTCGCGGCCTTCGATTCAAGCCTCACACAAGGCACGAGGACTATCCCTGATCACGACGTGACATGCGGAAGGACCTGTCGTGGGCATTCTGATCGGACTTGTGGTGACGCTCGGCTGCGTCCTCGGCGGCTTCATGGCCATGGGCGGGCATCTGCATGTGCTGATGCAGCCATGGGAAGCGGTGGTCATCTGCGGCGCCGCGCTCGGCACCTTCCTCGTCGCCAATCCGATGAAGACGGTCAAGGACACCGGCAAGGGTATTCTCGAAGCCTTCAAGCAGGCGGTGCCGAAGGAGCGCGACTACCTCGAGACGCTGGGCGTCCTGCACAGCCTGATGCGCGAACTGCGCTCGAAATCGCGCAGCGAAGTCGAGGCGCATATCGACAACCCGGAGGAGTCGGCCATCTTCCAGGCTTTTCCGACCGTGCTGAAGAACCACGACCTGACGAATTTCATCTGCGACTATTGCCGCATCATCATCATCGGCAATGCCCGCTCGCATGAGATCGAAGCGCTGATGGACGAAGAGATCCAGACGATCCGCACCGACAAGCTGAAAGCCTATCACGCGATGGTCGCGGTCGGCGACGGCCTGCCGGCGCTGGGCATCGTGGCGGCTGTGCTCGGCGTGGTGAAGGCGATGGGCGCGCTAGACCAGTCGCCGGAAATCCTCGGCGGCCTGATCGGCGCGGCACTCGTCGGGACCTTCCTCGGTATCTTCCTGTCCTATGCGGTGGTCGGTCCGGTCGCCACCAAGATCAAGACGGTGCGCGAAAAGAAGAATCGCCTCTACATCATCGTCAAGCAGACGCTGCTTGCGTATATGAACGGCGCCTTGCCGCAGGTGGCGATCGAATTCGGCCGCAAGACCATATCCTCCTACGAGCGTCCGACGATCGACGCGGTGGAGCAGAGCACCATGAACGCCGGCTCCGCCGAGAAGAAGGCGGCCTGAGCATGCTGCATCCGAGACCGGGCCGCCTGCCGTCATGACAAGTCCGGGCAGTCCTTCGCAAACCCGTGAGTTGATCATCGAGCGGCTCGTCGGCGACAGCGGCGAGGCGGCGCAGGTGATCGGCGTCGGCCGCGGCATGGCCGAGCGGGCGCTGCCGGTGTTGCAGAAGGCGCTTGCGGGCGAGCTCGGCGCGCCAGTGATCGTCGATCTGCAAGTGGTGGAGGTCGGCCGCGTTCCCGAGGCGCGTTCGCGCGCCGGCGATGCCTTTGCGCTGACCGTTGTTGCCTCGCCGGCCTCGGCCGATGCCATGACGCTGGTGATGGATGCGCAAGCGGTCGCCGTCATGGTGAGCGCGCTGTTCGGCGGCGATCCCGACCAGCCGGTGGCGCCGATCGAGCGCGACCTGTCGCAGATCGAGGCCGACGTCGCGACCAGCGTGTTCCAGGAGGTCGCGACGGCACTCAACGGATCCGGCAAACGTTCGCTCGAGCTGCGCCTGCCGGTGCCGAAAGCAATATCCGGCAACGATGCGAGGCGGCGGGTGCTGCGCGACGGCGCCGCCGTGCGCATCGTCTATGGCCTGTCGACGCCGTCCGACAGCGGCACGCTCACGGTGATGATCCCGCAGCGCCTGCTGCTTTCCTCGCGCAGCGGCGACGTCGCCACGGGCGAGGACGGCGAGACCACGGAATTCGACTGGCGGGCCCGCTTCTCCGAAGAGGTGATGCGCTCGACCGTCCGGCTCGAAGCGACGATGCCGCTCGCCCGGCTGACGCTCGGCGACCTCGCCGCGTTCGAACCCGGCCAGGTGATCGAATTCGAGGAGAACGCGCAGCTCAACGCCAGGCTCAGCGCCCGCGACAAGACACTGTTTGTCTGCGAGTTCGGCAAGCTGGGGCAGAATTACACCGTCCGCATCAGTCATCCGCATGATGCCGGGCAGGATTTCATCGACGGACTGATGCCGGGCTGACGCCAGGCCCGGGATTCATGGAGACGAAGCATGGCAGCGACAAATGTGGAAGCCGAGGCCGAAACGGAAACCGGCCAACCTAACGAGCAGCTTGATCGCGCTATCGAAGAACTGCGCGGCGTGCTCCGTGAAGAGGAGGGTCGTCCGGACGCTGCGCTTCGGTCTGGCGCCAATTCCTCGATCATCATGACCATTCCGGTAGACGTGCAGATCATCCTCGGCAGCACGGAGATGCCCGTGTCGGAGTTGATGGCGCTGCAGAAGGGTTCCACCGTCGCGCTCAATCGCCGCATCGGCGAGCCGGTCGACGTGGTGGTCAACGGCCGCAGAATAGCGCGCGGCGAGATCACGGTGCTGGAAAGCGATCCGACGCGTTTCGGCATCCGGCTCACCGAAATCATCGCCGCGACGAAGAGCGCCTGAGAATGGCGGGCGAGCGGACCAATCGGCAGCGAGGACAGCACGCATGACGACGGCATTGGCGCTCACACGTCCGCAAAAGGCGGCGGCCATATTGGTGGCCATGGGCAAGCCCGCGGCCAGCCGCCTGCTCAAATTCTTCAAACAGGACGAGTTGAAGGCGCTGATCGAGGGCGCGCGTCTCTTACGCACCATTCCACAGGCCGACCTGGAGCGCATCGTCGCCGAGTTCGAAGCCGAGTTCACCGAGGGCGCCGGCCTGCTCGATTCCGCCGACCGGATGGATACGATCCTGAACGAATCGCTGTCGCCCGAGGAGATGAGCGCCATCATGGGCGAAAAGAAGTTCGAGCCGGTTCCGGAAGGACCGCCGCCGATATGGCCGGACCTCGAGAAGCTCGAGCCGGCGCGGCTTGGCGGCTTCCTTGCCGGCGAGCATCCGCAGACGTCGGCCATGGTGCTTTCGAAGCTCGCGCCGCAGACGGCCGCCAACGTGCTGCTCACCATGGAAAAACCGATGCGCAGTCAGATCATCAAGCGCATGGTGACAATGGCTAATGTTCCGGACGCGGCGTCCAGGATCGTCGAAAACCAGCTGCGCGTGAGCGTGCTGTCGCAGAAGGCCAGCAGGGACACGTCCGCCGGCCAGGAACGCGTCGCCAGCATGCTCAACGAAATGGCGAAGCCGGAACTGGACGACCTCATGCAGGACCTGGAGGACGTCGGCACGCCCGATCTCGCCGGCGTCAGGTCGCGGCTGTTCGCCTTCGACGATCTGCCGCTGCTTCCGCAGAAAGCCCGGGTTTTGTTGTTCGACGGGCTATCGACCGAGCTCGTCACGCTGGCGCTGCGCGGCGCGGCGCCGGAACTCGCCGAATCGGCGCTCTCGGCGATCGGCGCGCGCTCTCGCCGCATGATCGAATCCGAACTCGGACAGGGATCGGAAGGCATTGCGCTTGCCGACATCATGGCGGCGCGCAAGAGCATATCGGTCGCCGCCATCCGGCTGTCGCGCGAAGGAGCCTTCGAGCTGCCCTCGACGCAGACCGCCGCCGCCGAAGCCGCTTGACGATAATCACCCGGTCAGAGCGCCATGGCTGAAGCGGTCGACAAGGATTCCAAAACAGAGGAAGCCACAGAAAAGAAGATCCGCGACACGATCGAACAGGGCAAGCTGCCCCATTCGCGTGAGACCGCGATCTTTGCGTCCTTCCTCGCCATACTGGTTTTCGCCGTCTTCTATGCCAAGGACGCGATCGTCGATCTCGGCATGTTCCTGTCGACGTTCCTGGAAAAGCCGGAAGCCTGGCCGATGGACACCGAGACCGACGTCATTTCGCTCTACAAGCAGGTCATGGTCGAGATCGGCGGCGCCGTCGTCAGCCTGCTGGTGCTGCTGACGGTTGCCGGCATCGGCGCCTCGGTGTTCCAGAACATGCCGCAAATCGTCGGCGAACGGATCAGGCCACAGCTGTCGCGCATCTCGATCGCCAAGGGCTGGAGCCGGATGTTCGGCGTGCAGGGGTGGGTCGAATTCCTGAAGTCGCTGGCCAAGCTCGGCTTCGCTATCGCGGTGTTGACCTTCACGCTCTCGGAAGATCATCGCAAGCTGCTCGCCGGCATGATCACCAATCCGGTCTCGTTCGGTCTTGTCATACGCGGCATCTTCGTCGACATATTGGTGGCGATCGTCTTCGTCATGGGGCTGATCGCGGTGGTCGACATCGTCTGGTCGCGTTTCCACTGGCGAAGCGACCTGCGCATGACCAAGCAGGAAGTCAAGGACGAGATGAAGCAGTCGGAAGGCGATCCGATCGTCAAGTCGCGGCTGCGCTCGCTGGCGCGCGACCGGGCGCGCAAGCGCATGATGACGGCCGTGCCGCGCGCGACGCTGGTGATCGCCAACCCGACGCACTATTCGATCGCGCTGAAATATGTGCGGGAGGAAGATTCCGCGCCGATCGTGCTGGCCAAGGGGCAGGACCTGGTGGCGCTCAAGATCCGCGAGATCGCCAGGGAGAACGACATCCCGATCTTCGAGGACGTGGCGCTCGCGCGCTCCATGTACAAGCAAGTTTCGGTTGATAGCGTGATCCCGTCGCAATTCTACCAGGCCGTCGCCGAGTTGGTGCGGATCGTCTACTCGAAGAAGGCCACGCGCAAAGCAACCCAATGAACGGACGCCGCTAATCCATGGACCGGCAACCACACGCCAACTCCCGCGAGCTGATCGTCGCCAGCGCCATCGAGCCCGTGGTGGGCGAATTGAGGCTCATCGACGTTGCCGACTATATCGCCTTCATCCGGCTCGAGCATTTCGCCTGCCTCTCGGACCTGGTGGACTCGGCGGCCGAGCTTTACTTCCGGCCGGGCAAGCTGCGGCTCGGCCATGGGGGCGAGGCGCATGTCGACTGGAGCGGCAGCCCGCGCATCGTGCTCGATCTCGAGCTGCGCCCGCGCGGCGTGACGGTCTATTTCCAGCTGACGCTGACCGAGCACGAGGCGTCCGTGGTGGTCAACTACGTGTCGTTCGAGAAGCCCGGCGAGACGCCCGAGCACAACACGGCCTTGCTCGAGGACGCGATCGAAGAGGCTCGCATCCGCAGGACCGAGCCGCTCGCATTCCCCTGACGATTTGATTGCAGCCGTGCCAATCTCGCTGCAGCGCGTTTACAGCGCCGCAGTTGTGTAGCTATTCGATCAGGCCGAGCCGCAACGCCTTGGCGACCGCCTGGTTGCGGTTGACCGCGTTGAGCTTCTGCGTCGACTGAGTGAGGTACTGGTTGGCGGTATGCACCGAGAGCTTGAGGAGCTTGGCGATCTCTTCGCTGGTGTTGCCGTTGGCGGTCAGCTTCAGGCATTCGAGCTCGCGCTTGGAGATCGAGCGCGTCCTGCCGGTGTCGCCGGGGCGGATGCGGGCGACCGCCGCGAAAAGCGCGAAGGAGCGGGCATGGATCTCGCACAGCATGTCGTCGGACAGCGCGATCTCCGAGCCCAGGAAGACGACCAGCCCGCATTGGCCGCGATCGGCATGCACCGGAAAGGCGATGCCGTTGGTGCCGGGCGCCAGCGGCGCGGTCGGCTCGGCCCAGGCGAGCGGCTGAAAGGCGTGCCGCGATCCGGCGGAGCCGTCGTCGGCCCACCAGCGCGGCGCCGTCGAGATGCGGCTGTGGCGCACCATATCCTCGCCATTGGCGCCGGAGATGAATTTGGTCGCGACCGCGGTGCCGGGATAGTCGGAATCGAAACACGCCACGAGACGCGCGCGCTCGGGCGACGGGCTGACGAAATAGAGGCCGAAGGCCGAGGCGTTGATATCGACGGCGATCCAGCGGCTGCGACGCACGGCATCCGGAATGGTGACCGCGTGATGGGTCTCCGAGCCGAGCGAGAAGGCGCCGAACGGATTGCATTGATCGTTGAAAAGGGCCGCGGCGGCCTCTTTGACCTGTGCGTGCTTCAAATGATGCCGCTCCTGATCGCGGTCGCGATCGCCATCGCGCGGTTGCTGGCCGCGAACTTCTGGATGGCGTGCGTGATGTAGCTGTTGACGGTGTTCGACGAGACACCGAGGATGACGGCCACCTCGTCGGTGGTCTTGCCTTCCGAAACCCAGAACAGGCATTCGCGCTCGCGGTCCGACAGCGGATCCTGCATGGACGCCGCGGCGATCAGCTGCGGAATGCTGGAAAGCGCGTAGCAGCATTTGATCTGCGCCTTCATCAGGGCGGCCAGGTCGATCTTGCCCGCCTCGGCGGCTGAGAACAGCACGAACAGGCGCTGCCGGCCGACATTGAGCCGCAACGAATAGATTTCGGCGTGGCCGAGCACGTCGAGCAGGCGGGCTTCCTCGCCGGTCAGCAATGCGCCGGCGTCGGGCGCGTGCGCCGCCACCAGCGGCTTCGGGCGTACGCCCGGCGCCACGGTCAAGGGGCCCAGCGCCAGGTTGGCAATCAGCCTTTTGCCGATCAGCTCTATGCCGTCGAAGATCCAGTTCGAGGAGACGATGCGCGCATCGTTGCGGTCCTGGTCGTGCACGATGGCGACCAGCATGTAGCTGTCGGCGCCGATATCGGCGGCAAGCTGCATGAAGAAACTGGTGAGATCGCCGCGCGATGTCAGGCGCGAGCCTGAAGCGTCGGGTTGGAGAAGCGCGGCGGAACTGCTCATTTTAATTCTTGGATTCTTGCCGGAATCGATCCTTGTGCCCGGTGCTGGCAAAACCAGCGGCCGGACCCGAAACGCGTCACGTTTACGAAGACACACCCACGGGCGCGAACGGCGCCCAACCGCGCCGAATCCCTCTAGGGAACGCGAAACCGTCCGCGTCTGGTACCGGCCTGGCGCCGGAACTCGAGACTTTGGGTGGTCGCCGCGCCCCCCATGGACCGGCTGATTCGGGTCTAATCTACCCGCAGATGAATCCGACATCAAACGCGATTTGACAAAATCGAATCCGGTGGACTCGCTTTGCGACTCAGCAGCCGGTCTTCGCGTTACTTGGCGGTGATTTCACAGTCGAATTGAGCCGATGATTTCGCGGCGGGGTCACAAAAACACGCCCCCGGTTGCATCCAAGGGCGTATCTCCTTCAAGGGGATTGGCTTAAAGCGCGTCGCGCTGAAGCGGATTCAGGCGACGCGCTTTAAGGCTTTGTTTTCATGCATGTCGTTAGCGCAAAACCGTTGCACACTTTTGTGCGACACGCATTAGCGATCCTCGAAGCCGGTCAGCACGCCGACGGCGTTGATGCCGATCTCTTCGACGGCGTAGCCGCCCTCCATGACGAACAGCGTGGGCAGGCCGAGCCTGGCGATGCGGCGGCCGATCTTGGGATAGTCCTCGCTCTTCAGCTTGAACTGGCTGATCGGATCCTTCTCGAAAGTGTCGACGCCGAGCGAGACGATGACGACATCGGGGGCGTAGGCCGCGAGCCTGGCGCAGGCGTCCTCCAGCGACGCGCTCCAGCCGTCCCAGTTGGTGCCGAAGGGCATCGGGTAATTGACGTTGAAACCTTCGCCTTCGCCTTCGCCGCGCTCGTCGGCATGACCGAGGAAGAAGGGATACTCGACCATCGGGTCGCCATGCAGGTTGAGGACCTGGATGTCGCCGCGGCGGTAGAAGATCTCCTGCGTGCCGTTGCCGTGATGGTAGTCGACATCGAGGATCGAGACGCGTTTGGCGCCCTGGTCGCGATACCACTGCGCGACGACGGCGGCGTTGTTGATGAAGCAGTAGCCGCCCATAAAGGCGGCGCCGGCGTGATGGCCGGGCGGGCGGCAGAGCGCGAAGGCGGTGCGCTCGCCGCCCTTGACCAGTGCGGCGGCGGTCAGCGCGACGTCATAGGAGGACTTGATCGCAGCCCAGGTGCCTTCGACGAAGGTGGCGCCGGCGTCGAAGGAATAATAGCCGAGCAAGGCATCGACGCGCTTCGGCGGCACGTCGCCGCGCAGGCCGCGCGTCGGCCAGGTGAAGCCCATGGCCGAGCCCTTGAAGCCGGCGGCAACCCATTCCGGCCATACCGTCGGCAGGAAATCGATGTAATGGGCTTCATGCACGCGTTTGGCGGCGGCGAGGTCGTGCTCGGTCGGTCCGATGATCGGCCCGAGCTTCTCGCTCTCCACCCGCGCCCTGATGAATTCGGCCCGCGACGGCTTCTCGAAACCCGGCACGATCGCCGATGTGACCAGTTCCATCTGGCCTGAATGGCCGGCATGAAGCGGCGAATAGACAGTTTTCATAGAAATTCCCCTGGAAGTGCGAAATCAGTTGGAGGTGCGAAATTCAGTCGAGATTGAGATGGGGGGTCACCAGAGCGAGCCACATGGCTTCCACATCGTCCTCGATGAGGTCGAATGTCCTGCGGTCCTTCTTCAGCCCGACAAGCCGGCAGACATGGCCGACTTCCATCATCAGCACGCCGAGCCGGCTGGCGATCTTGTCTTCGAGAGCCGGATTCACATGCTGCAGCCAGGCGGCGTAGAGGGCGATGATCTCCTTGTCATATTCGTCCTGGATCGGCCTCAGGTCGGCATTGCCGGATATGGCCTCGATCACCGGCATCAACGTGGCGTTGTCGAGATAGAGCCTGGACGTGTCGATGAAGAGCTTGCGCACTTCGCGCCGAAATTCCTCGCGGTCGGTTGGCCGGGGGACGTCGATGCGCTTTTGGATGACCTCAGGAAAAGACGACAGCCAGCGCCGGGCCAGGTCCAGAAGAATGGCCTCCTTGTTGGGAAAGTACTGATAAACCGAACCGACCGACAAGCCCGCGCGCTGCGCGATGGCGAGCGTCGTCGGCGTTCTGGTTCCTTGCTCGCGCGTCAGGATCAGCGCCGCGTCGAGAATCCTGTCGACCACCTTGCTTGACCGTTGCTGCCGCGGCTGCTTGCGCGGTTCGAGCGCTATCTTGGTCTTGCGGTCGAGACTGCGCTTCACTGCTCGTTGCCCCCGTTCCCCGCTCGGCCTCACCATCGGCGCGCGGTGCAGTCCACTATACATTCCAGATTCCGGCTGTTGACAAACGCGAATAAACAGTCGCATTCTTTATCCACGCTGTCTTCCACGATAACAAGGGGAATTTCGAAGACGGCGCATCGGCATCGGCTTTTGTTCACTGCGTCGCCCGGTGGAGCGGCGGCTCGTCGGATGTGGCGTTGTCGATCCCTCAGCAAAATGTGGAGTCGCGATGTCGGTTGCGGATGGTGGTGCGGATCTGGTGGTCGTCAACGGCCGAGTGCTGACCATCGATGATGACAATCCCGCCGCCGAGGCTGTTGCCGTCAAGGACGGCGTCATCATTGCCATAGGCGACCGCGCTTCCATCGAAGAGCTCAAGGGGCCGGCGACAAAGGTTGTCGACGCCCAGGGCGGCTCCGTCCTGCCAGGCTTCATCGAAGCGCATATGCATCTCTTCGGCGGCGCGGCCGAGCTCGATAACCTGCATCTGGCGGGCGTGCACGGCTTCGACGCGCTGCGCGATGCGATCCAGGATTTCGCCGCCAGGCGCCCCGACGCCAGGCTCCTGATCGGGGCCGGCGTCGATTACGCGATCCTGCCGGAGCCGGTGACGCGCCACGATCTCGACCGCATCATTCCCGACCGTCCCTTCGCCATGTCGGCTTCGGACCACCACACGATGTGGGCGAACACCAAGGCGCTGGAAGAGGCCGGGCTGCTGCATGGCAGGCAGGTCGGACAGGGCAACGAGATCGTCATGGGCGCCGACGGACTTGCCGCGGGCGAGCTGCGCGAAGGCGAGGCCTTCGGGCCGCTCCTCGACCATTACGGGGCAAGCCGGACGCGGCTTGGCCTCGAGGGCGCCGAGCCGGATCCTTATCCTTCGGCGAAGGAACTGGCGGCCGATCGCGACCTGATGCATCGCGGCCTTGAATGGTGCGCCAAGCATGGCATCACCTCGATCCAGAACATGGACGGCAATCTCTACCAGCTCGAGCTGCTGGCCGGGCTGGAAAAAGAGGGACGGCTGCTTTGCCGCACCAAGATCCCGTTCCACTTCAAGAATTTCATGACGCTGGACATGCTGGAAAAAGCCTCGCGGATGGCCGCGAGCTACAATTCGGAATGGCTGTCGTCCGGTATGGTCAAGGTCTTCTATGACGGCGTGCTGGATTCCTGGACGGCGGTGATGGTCGACGACTATGCCGACCGTCCCGGATGGCGCGGCGAACCACTGTTTTCGCCGGAGCATTTCGCCGAAGTGGCGGTCGAGACCGACAGGCGCGGCCTGCAGATCGCCGTGCATTCGATCGGCGACGGCGCGGTGCGGGCGGTGCTCGACGGCTACCAGGCGGCGCTGAAGAAGAACGGCAGGCGCGACAGCCGGCATCGCATCGAGCATATCGAGGTGATCACGGCCTCCGACGTGCCGCGCTTCGCCGAACTCGGCGTTCTGGCGTCGATGCAGCCGGCGCATCCGCCGGGCGCGCTGAACTTCCCGATGGAGCCGACGATCTCGCGCATCGGCCGCGACAAGTGGGCGCTGAGCTATGCCTGGCGCACGCTGAAAAATGCCGGCGCGCGCGTCGTGTTCGCATCCGACTGGCCGGTTTCGCCGGTCGATCCGATCCTGTCCATCCAGGCGGCAGTGATGCGCAAGCCTTGGGCAGAAGGCATGCCGGACCAGAGCTTCTCGCTGCAGGAAGCAATCGAGGGCTACACCGTCGAGGGCGCCTATGCGGAGTTCATGGAAGATCGCAAGGGTCGCCTCAAAACCGGATATCTCGCCGATATCGTCGTTTTGTCGGCTGATATCGAGGCGACCGCGCCGGAAGCGCTGCACACCGTGCGTCCGGTGACCACCATCTGCGGGGGCAAGATCACCTACCAAGCCTAACGATGGCATAGGAATTGCTTAATTGAATAGGGACTCGGATCGAGTCACTGCTCCGCAGTTGCCAAGCCGACCGGCTTGTGGTGACAATCAAACAGGAACACACCTGCCGACAAGAGCAGGCTCTCTCAATGGGGTAATCGTGCCGGAACAACCGGGTAAGAACGCGATTGAAGTTCGCGGTGTTCGCAAGGTCTTTGGCACCGGCGAAAACCAGGTAGCCGCTCTCGACACGGTGTCGGTGTCGATCCGCGAAAACGAGTTTTTCACTTTGCTCGGCCCGTCCGGATGCGGAAAGACGACGCTGCTGAGATTGATTGCCGGCTTCGATTTCCCGACCGCCGGCGAGATACTGCTGCACGGGCGCGACATCGCGCCGCTGCCGCCCTTCAAGCGCCCGGTCAACACTGTCTTCCAAAGCTACGCGCTCTTCCCGCACATGACGGTGGCGCAGAATATCGGCTTCGGGCTGGAAATGCTCGGCAAGCCGAAAGGAGAGACCGAAGCGCGCGTCGCCCAGATGCTGAAGCTGGTCAAGATGGAGGCGCTGAAGGCGCGCCGCACCAGCCAGATTTCGGGCGGCCAGCAGCAGCGCGTGGCGCTGGCCCGGGCGCTGGCGCCGCAGCCGAAGGTGCTTTTGCTCGACGAGCCGCTTTCTGCTCTGGACTACAAGCTGCGCAAGGAAATGCAGATCGAATTGAAGCGGCTGCAGAACGAAACCGGCATCACCTTCATCTTCGTCACCCATGACCAGGAAGAAGCGCTGACGATGTCCGACCGCATCGCGGTCATGTCGGCCGGCAAGATCCTGCAGGTCGGCACGCCGCGCGACATCTACGACCGGCCGGCCGAACGCTTCGTTGCCGACTTCATCGGCGAAACCAATTTCCTGCCTGGCACTGTGGTGTCGAAAAAGCCCGGCGTAGCGACGGTCAAGTTCGCCAGCAACGCGACGATCGCCGCGGGTTATCCGGAAGGCTTCGATCCGACCGGCGAGGTGACGCTGGTGGTGCGTCCCGAGCACGCCGACCTGGTACCCGATCCGGCCAAAGGCACGGTCGCCGGGACGCTCTCCAACATCGTCTATTTCGGCACCGACACGCATTATCACGTCAAGCTCGACGGCGGCGAGAACTTCATCGTGCGCCACCAGAACAGCCGCTCGGCGCCGGTCACCTACGAGACCGGGGCGAAGGTCGGCATCCAGTTCGAGGAGGACGCCGCCCGCGTCCTGAAAGACTGATGACGACAGCCACGCTCTCCCCGACCACGCTCTCCAACGCCGCGTTGTTCGAAGCCCAGGCGGTGAAAACCAGCGCGCGGCGCAACCGGCTGCTGTCGCTGCCAGCGCTGATCATCATCGGCATATTCGGCGTGCTGCCGCTCCTCATCATCTGCGTCTATTCGTTCCTGGTCGCCGCGCCCTATGGCGGCGTGCAGTGGCAGTTCTCGACCGATGCCTATCTGAACTTCCTGTTCCAACGCGACATTTTCGACGACACGCTGCAGTTCACGTCGGATTTCCTGATCATCTACCTGCGCTCCTTCCTGTTCGCGGTGGTGACGACGGTGATCTGCCTGCTGCTCGGTTTCCCGACCGCCTATTTCATGGCCACCCGGCCGCCGGCGCAGCGCAACTGGTGGGTGCTTCTGATCACCATCCCGTTCTGGTCGAACCTTCTGGTCCGCACGCTGGCGATCATGTTCATCATCCGCGACGAGGGCCTGATCAACAACGCGCTGCTGGCGCTCGGCGTGATCGATAAGCCGATCACGATGCTCTACACCAATTTCGCCATCCAGCTTGGCCTGCTCTACGCCTTCCTGCCGTTCATGGTGCTGCCGCTCTATTCGAGCCTGGAGAAACTCGACTTCCGGCTGATCGAAGCCGCGTATGATCTTTACGCGACGCGCCGGCAGGTGCTGTGGCGGGTGATCATCCCGATGTCGAAGCCCGGCATCATCGCCGGCTGCCTGCTCGTCTTCATCCCGGCGCTCGGCGCCTATGTGACGCCGCTGATCCTGGGCGGCGGCGTCCACCTGATGATCGGCGATCTCATCGCGCAGCAATTCGGCTCGGGGCGCAACTGGCCGCTCGGCTGCGCGCAGGCGCTGATCCTGATGGCGGCGGTGTTGGTCGCGCTGTTCTTCTATGTCCGCAACACGTCGGGGAAGGTGCAGCATGGCTGAGCCCCGCGTCATGGACATCAAGGACCAGCCGGGCTTCCGCTCGATCGCCAACATCTGCCTGCTGGTGCTCTACGTGCCGGTGCTGATCCTGATGATCTTCTCGTTCAACAGCGGCTCGCTGGTCACGCATTGGGAAGGCGTCACGCTCAACTGGTACGGCAGCGCGCTGCGCAACGAGGAGTTCCACAGCGCGGCGCGCAACACGCTGATCATCTCGGTGACCGCGACGATCGTTTCGACGATCTGCGCGACGCTTGCAGCCATCGGCATGACGCGGGTGAAACCGTGGCGCGGCTTGGCGGCCGCTTTCATGGTCATCAACCTGCCGCTGATGGTGCCGGAGATCATCACGGCGGTGGCGACGCTTTCCTTCTTCGCGTTGATCGCCGGCACGCTCGGGCTCAATTTCGGCATCGGCAATCTGATCCTCGCCCACACCGTGTTCTGCATCCCCTTCGCCTATATGCCGATCAGGGCGCGGCTGGAGGACATGGACCTGACGCTGGAATATGCGGCGGCGGACCTCTATGCGACGCCGTGGAATGCCTTCAGGCGCATCACGCTACCGCTGCTGGTCCCCGGCATCATGTCGGGCGCGGCACTTGCCTTCATCGTTTCCTTCGACGATTTCACCATCACGCAGCTCGTCGCCGGCCCCGGCCAGACGACGCTGCCCCTCTATATCTGGAACCAGATCCGACGACCGATGACGCCCGAGATCAACGCCATCTCCACCATCCTGCTCCTGGTGTCGATCCTGTTCGTCTCGGTCTCGTTCCTGATCGCGCGACGGCGCGCAAAATGACCACGGGCTCCAACACAACAATGGGAAGGCAAGGAGAACATAAAATGTCTGCAAAACTGATGGCGGCCGTTTCCGCGGCCGTTCTGCTATCGGCAGTGCCGGCGCTCGCCGACGGCGAACTGCATATCTACAACTGGGGCGACTACACCAACCCGAAGCTGATCGAAAAGTTCGAGAAGCAGTACAACGTCAAGGTGACGCTGGACGACTACGATTCCAACGAAACCATGCTGTCCAAGGTGCGTGCCGGCAATTCCGGTTACGACATCGTCGTGCCGTCGGACTACACCGTGAAGATCATGGTCGAAGAGGGCCTGCTCGAAAAGACCGAGCCCAACGCGATGCCGAACGGCAAGAACATCGATCCGCGCTTCGTCGACGTCTATTGGGACTCCGGCCGGCACTACACCGCGCCGTGGCAGTTCGGCACGACGGCGTTCTCGGTCAACATGGACAAGTTCAAGGGCGACATCAACACGCTGGCGATCCTGTTCAACCCGCCGGACGAGCTCAAGGGCCAGATCAATGTGCTCGACGACGTCAACACCGTCATGCACGCGGCCGAGCGCTACGCCGGCGTGCCGCGCTGCGGCGCCGACAAGGCCAACCTGAAGAAGGTCAACGACATACTGATGGCCGCCAAGCCGTCGTGGAAGACCTTCAGCTACGATACCATCACCAAGATCACCTCCGGCGACGTCATCGTGTCGGAGCAGTGGAACGGCGCCAGCTACCGCTCGCGCCAGAAGATACCGGCGATCAAGTACGCCTATCCGAAGGAAGGCATCGAAGGCTGGATGGACAATGTCGCGGTGCTGAAGGGCGCCAAGAACCTCGACAACGCCAAGCTGTTCCAGGACTTCGTCATGGCGCCCGAGAACGCGGCGTTGATCTCGGAGTTCGCCGGCTACGACAATGGCATCGCCGGCAGCCACAAATTCCTGCCTACGGAATTCGCCAACTCGCCGGAAATCAGCCCTCCGGCCGGCTCGCCGACGCCGGAATTCGTGCCGCCATGCTCGCCGGACGTGGTGGAGATCTACAACAAGATCTGGACCAACCTGCGCAAATAATTTTGCCGGAACGCATGAAGGAGGGGAGGCTCCGGCCTCCCTTTCTTGTGTCTGCCGGGAGGACACTATGACATCTTATCGCAACTCCGAGCCGCGGCCGCCGATCATGCAAGGCTCGCCGCCGAAGCTGGTGCCGCCGAAGCTCGATTGGGACCGGCCGCCGTGGAACCGCTGGGCCTTCCAGCACATCCGCGAATTCCTGCCGACGGTCGAGGTCTGGCGCGGCAGCGGCCATCGCCATCGCCTGGAGCGCAACGAAGTCGACCTCGATGGGTTGGCTGTCGTGGACAGCAACGGAGCGCCGACGACGCTCGCCGGCTTGCTCGACGAAACCTATGCCGACGGTTTCCTGGTGCTGAAGGACGGCAAGATCGCCTATGAGCGCTATTTCAACGGCATGGACGAGCGCACGCTGCATCTGTCGCAGTCGATGGCGAAATCGGTCACCGGCGCGGTGTGCGGCATCCTGGTCGGGCGCGGCCTGATCGATCCCGGCAAGCTGGTCACCGATTATCTGCCGGAACTCGGCGAGACCGGCTGGGGCGGCGCCACCGTGCAGCACGTGCTCGACATGACGACGGGCGTGCGCTTTTCCGAGGAATACACCGACCGCTATTCCGAGATCGGCCAGGTCGACGTCGCGACCGGCTGGAAGCCGATCCCGCCGGGCAGCGATCCGGACTTCGCCTGGCCGTCGCACCTGTTCGAGCTGATCCTGCGGCTGAAGGACAGAGTGCGCCCGCATGGCGAGGCCTTCGAATACCGTTCGATCGAGACCGACGTGCTCGCCTTCATCATGGAACGGGTGAGCGGCAAGCGCCTGGCGCAGCTCGTCTCGGAAGAACTCTGGCAGAAGCTCGGCGCCGACGAGAGCGCCTGCTTCACCGTCGACAGCGCCGGCTACGCGCTGGCCGATGGCGGCTTCAACGCGACGCTGCGCGACTATGGCCGCTTCGGACAATTGATCCTCGACAATGGCGGCGGCGTGATCCCGGCCGATTGGATCGAAGCGACGCGCAGCGGCAAGCACGGGCCGAATTTCAGCCCGAGCCTGCCGGACGGCAGCTACCGCAACCAGTTCTGGATCGAGGATTCGCGCTCGCGCTCGCTGATGTGCCGCGGCGTGTTCGGCCAATTGATCCATATGAGCTGGGAACACAGGATGGTCGTGGTGAAGCTTTCGACCTATCCGGATTTCGTCAACTCCGCCTATTCGGTGGCGGCGCAGAAGGCGGTGCACGCCATCGCCGCCGCGCTGGCCTGAAACCGCAAGTAAAATCCGGGAGAGTGTCATGACCGGCAAGACCGCGTTCGAGGCCCAGTACGGCTTTGCCCGCAAGGATGTGCGGCTCGAAACCTGGCGGCTGGCACCGTTCAACCGATGGTCCTTCCAGAATGTCGGCGAACTGGTGCCAAGCGCGCATGTCGCGGCGGCGCCGGGCGGCGAGGAGGAGGCGAAATCGCTCGGCGCATTGCTTGAGGAAAAGATACCGCTCGCCGGCGGCAGCGAAACCGTCGAGAGCTTCCTGAAGCGTTCCGACACGGACGGGCTGACGATCCTCAAGGCGGGCAAGCTGGTCGGCGACTGGTCGGCGCCGCATATGCCGTTCGGAGCCCGCCACATCATCTTTTCGATCAGCAAGTCGGTGACGGCTCTTCTTGCCGGCATACTGGAAGGCGAAAGGGTATTCGATCCCAGCGCGCCAGTTACAGAATACATTCCCGAAGCCTGGGGCTCGGCCTATGGCGATGCGAGCGTGCGCAACGTGCTCGACATGACGGTCAGCCTCGATTTCGAGGAAGCCTATCTCGATCCGGAGAGCGCTTTCGCCCGCTACCGCCGCTCGACGTTGTGGAACCCCGGCGGCGGGTCGGAGAGCCTCGCGGCGTTCCTGATGACGATCCAGCGCCTTGCCGAGCCGCACGGGCAGACCTATCGCTACCGCTCACCCAATTCCGATGTGCTCGGCATCCTGGTCGAGCGCGCTTCCGGCATGCGCGTCAGCCAATTGCTCAGCGAAAAACTGTGGCAGCCGCTCGGTGCCGCAAGCGAAATGTCGGTGACGGTCGACATGGAAGGCACGGCGCGCACCGCCGGCGGCATGTCGATGACGCCGCGCGATCTTGCCCGTGTCGGCGAGATGATGCGGCAGGGCGGCACGGTGAACGGCCGCCGCATCGTCCCGGAAGCCTGGGTGCGCGACACGGTCGCCACCGGCGGCAGCCATGAAGCCTGGCAGCGCGGCACGATGGCGTTCCTGTTCCCGAAGGGGCGCTACCGCAACAAATGGTACCAGACCGGCAATGACAGCGGCGCCTTCTGCGGCATCGGCATCCACGGCCAGTGGCTCTATGTCAATCCGAAGGCGGAAGTGGTCATCGCCAAGATGTCGTCGCAGCCGGAGCCAGTGGACGACAAGCTGGACGAGGACATTGTGGCATTCCTCGCGGCGTTGAGCCGAATAGCTTGATCCGGCCTGGCGGCCGGGCTCAGCGTCTTTCCTGTGGACCTTCCTCGCTGGATGAAGCCGGCGCGGTTGGCGCGGCCGGCATCCCGGCCTATGGTCGCCGCTCTTTTCTGCAGGAACCAGCATGGCATCGGACATCAAGCGCATCGCAGCAATCATCGCGGCCGAGATCGGCGCGCGGCCGGAGCAGGCCGCGGCGGCAATCGGGCTGCTCGACGAGGGCGCGACGGTGCCGTTCGTGGCGCGTTACCGCAAGGAAGTCACCGGCGGGCTCGACGACACGCAGTTGCGCGCCCTTTCCGAGCGTCTCGCCTATCTGCGCGAGCTCGATGCGCGGCGCGAGACGATCCTCGGCTCGATACGCGAACAGGGCAAGCTGACCGAGGAGCTCGCGGCGAAGATCGCCGCCGCAGGCACCAAGGCCGAGCTCGAGGATATCTATCTCCCGTACAAGCCGAAGCGACGCACCAAGGCCGAGATCGCCAAGGAGCGTGGGCTCGGGCCGCTTGCCGAAGCAATCCTTGCCGATCGCTCGAAAGTTCCGGCCGAGCTTGCGCTCGCCTATGTCACCGAAGAGGTGGCCGACGCCAAGGCGGCGCTCGAAGGCGCGCGCGACATCCTGTCGGAGCAGTTCGCCGAAAATGCCGATCTGGTCGGCAAGCTGCGCGCCTATATGAAGGAACGCGCCTTCCTGCGCGCAAAAGTCGTCGACGGCAAGCAGGAAGCGGGCGCTAAATTCTCCGACTATTTCGACCATGTCGAGCGCTGGGCGAATATGCCAAGCCACCGCGCCCTGGCGATGCTGCGCGGTCGCAGCGAGGAAGTGCTGTCGCTCGACATCGAGGTCGATGCCGACGATCAATCGCCGGTCAAGCCGGTCGAGCGCATGATCGCCAATGCCTATGCGATCGGCGGCAGCCGGCCCGGCGACAAATGGCTGATGGACGTGGCCGGCTGGACATGGCGGATAAAACTGTCGCTGCATCTGACGCTCGATTTGATGCGCGACCTGCGCGAGCGGGCCGAGGAAGAGGCGATCCATGTCTTTGCCCGCAACCTGAAGGACCTGCTGCTGGCCGCGCCCGCCGGCTCGCGGCCGACCATGGGGCTCGACCCAGGCATCCGCACCGGGGTCAAGGTGGCGGTTGTCGACGGCACCGGCAAGCTGGTGGCGACAACGACTGTCTATCCGTTCCCGCCGAAGAACGACGTGCGCGGCACGCAGGCCGAACTTGCCGCCCTCATCCGCCAGCACAAGGTGGAGCTGATCTCGATCGGCAACGGCACCGGCAGCCGCGAGACCGAAAAGCTGGTTGCCGACATGCTGGCGGACCTGCCGGCCGGTGCCGGACCGAAGCCGCTCAAGGTCATCGTCAGCGAGGCCGGCGCCTCGGTCTATTCCGCTTCGGCCACGGCAGCGGCGGAATTCCCGGGCCTGGATGTCTCGCTGCGCGGCGCGGTGTCCATCGCCAGGCGCCTGCAGGATCCGTTGGCCGAGTTGGTCAAGATCGAGCCGAAGTCGATCGGCGTCGGCCAATATCAGCACGATGTCGACCAATACCGGCTCGGCCGTTCCCTGGAAGCGGTGGTCGAGGACGCGGTGAACGCCGTCGGCGTCGACCTCAATACGGCGTCGGCGCCGCTGCTGGCACGCGTGTCGGGACTTGGGCCGTCGCTCGCCGAGGCGATCGTTGCGCATCGCGACGCGGCCGGGCCGTTTGCCACCCGTAAGGACCTGTTCAAGGTTGCGCGGCTCGGGCCGCGCGCGTTCGAGCAAAGTGCCGGCTTCCTGCGCATACCGAACGGGACAGAGCCGCTCGATGCGTCATCGGTTCACCCGGAAGCCTATGGGGTTGCCAAGAAGATCGTTGCCGCCTGCGGCCGCGACGTGCGCGCCCTGATGGGCGACAGCGCAGCGCTCAAGGCGCTCGACCCGCGCGTCTTCGTCGACGAGCGCTTCGGCTTGCCGACGGTGCGCGATATCATCGCCGAGCTGGAAAAACCCGGACGCGACCCGCGCCCAGGCTTCAAGACCGCGACCTTCGCGGAAGGCGTCGACGACATCAAGGATTTGAAGCCCGGCATGCTGCTGGAAGGCACCGTCACCAATGTCGCGGCCTTCGGCGCCTTCGTCGACATCGGCGTGCACCAGGACGGTCTGGTGCACGTCTCGCAATTGGCCGACCGTTTCATCAAGGACGCGCATGAGGTGGTCAAGGCTGGCGACGTGGTGAAAGTGCGCGTCGTCGATGTCGACATCAAGCGCAAGCGCATCGCGCTATCGATGCGCAAGGATGGGGGCGAGGGCGGAGCGCCGAGAGGCCCACGCGACAATGGCGGCGGCAAATCGCCACCGCGTGCGCCGGTGCCGCAGCGCCAGCCGGAGCGGCCGTCGCAGGGCGCGTTCGGCGCGGCATTGGCCGAGGCGCTCAAGCGCAAGTAGCTACCACGCCAGGACAGCCGGCTCCTTGCCGATCTGACCCAACAACCAGTCGCGAAAGCTGGCGACGGGCGGATAGCCGCGCTTGTCGTGCGGCACGACGAGATAATAGGCGCTGCGGCTTTGCATCGGCCGACCTGGCGCCGGCACCAGCTGGCCGCGCTGCAGTTCGCCGGCGATCAGGATTTCCGGCAACAGCGCGACGCCGAGCCCGGCCATGCAGGCTTGGGCGACGGTGCCGAACTGCTCGAACTGCATGCCGGGACCGCTCGGCGCATCGAGCCCCTCATGCTCGAACCATTCGCTCCAGGCGCCGGGGCGCGTTGCCATATGCAGCAGCGGCATTCGGCCGATATCGGCCGGCGTGGCGATAGCGCGGCTGGCCAGGAATTCGGACGAAACCACAGGCATTACGGTTTCGCGCACCAAAAGCGTGCAGTCGGCCTCCGGCCAGTCCGGCATGCCGTGATGGATGGCGGCGTCCAAGCGTTCGCGGGCGAAATCGAACCGCCCGATACGGGTGGCGAAGTTGATGGTGATGTCCGGGTGGCGGGCGACGAAATCCGGAATCAGCGGCATCAGCCAGCGTGTGCCGAAGGTTGGCAGGATCGCGACATTGAGAACACCGCTATGCCGATTGCTCATCAATCCAAGTGCTGCGTCGCGCAACTGGCCAAGCGCCGAGCGCACCGCTTCGGCATAGATCTCGCCCGCGGCCGATAGCCGGACATTGCGGCTGTCGCGTTCGAAAAGCCGACGGCCGAACTGCTCTTCCACCAAGCTGATCTGCCGGCTGATGGCACCTTGCGTTAGATCGAGTTCGCGGGCGGCTGCCGTGAAGGAGCCGAGGCGCGCCACCGCCTCGAAGGCGGCAAGCGCGGCGGTATTCGGCAAAAGACGGCGCTGGACACTCATGATCTATTACTAACGCTCATTGATCCGTGATGCAATTTTGTTTGATTTTTCGCTGGCACGGGCGGATAAGCCGGGCACATCAAAAAATACCGGGAGCGAGTCATGGCCGCCGAGAAGAATGCCTTCGTGTGGAACGATCCTTTCCTCATCGAGGACCAGCTTTCCGAGGACGAGCGCATGGTGCGCGACGGCGCTGCCGCATTCGCCGCCGACAAGCTGGCGCCGCGCATCGAGGAAGCCTATGCCGACGAGAAGACCGATCCGTCGATCTTCCGCGAGATGGGCGAGGCGGGCGTGCTCGGCATCACCATTCCGGAAGAGTATGGCGGGCTTGGCGCCGGATACGTGACCTACGGATTGGTCGCGCGGGAAGTTGAACGCGTCGACTCGGGTTATCGTTCGATGATGAGCGTGCAGTCCTCGCTGGTCATGTATCCGATCCATGCCTATGGCTCGGAAGCGCAGCGCAAGAAATACCTGCCGAAGCTGGCGTCGGGCGAATGGATCGGCTGCTTCGGCCTCACCGAGCCGGATGCCGGCTCCGATCCGGGCGGCATGAAGACGCGCGCCGAGAAGACCGCGAATGGCTACAGGCTCTCCGGCTCCAAGATGTGGATATCCAACGCGCCGATCGCCGACGTGTTCGTCGTCTGGGCGAAGCTTAAGGGCGATAATGGCAAGGACGAGATCCGCGGCTTCGTGTTGGAAAAGGGCCTGAAAGGGCTTTCTGCGCCGAAGATCGGCGGCAAACTCAGCCTCCGCGCCTCGATCACCGGCGAAGTGGTGATGGAAGGCGTCGAGGTCGGCGAGGAAGCGCTGCTGCCCAACGCCAAGGGCCTCGGCGGTCCGTTCGGCTGCCTCAACCGGGCACGCTACGGCATCTCCTGGGGCGCGATGGGCGCCGCCGAGGATTGCTGGCACCGGGCGCGGCAGTATGGCCTCGACAGAAAACAGTTCGGCAAGCCGCTTGCCGGCACGCAGCTGTTCCAGAAGAAACTCGCCGACATGCAGACCGAGATCGCGCTCGGCCTGCAAGGCTCGTTGCGCGTCGGCCGGCTGATGGACGAAGGCAAGATGGCGCCGGAGATGATCTCGATCGTCAAGCGCAACAATTGCGGCAAGGCGCTCGATATCGCCCGTCAGGCGCGCGACATGCATGGCGGCAACGGCATCCAGATCGGCTACCATGTGATGCGCCACGCGCAGAACCTGGAGACGGTCAATACCTATGAGGGCACGCATGACGTGCATGCGCTGATCCTCGGAAGGGCGCAGACGGGTATCCAGGCGTTTTTCTAAGCTGGCAACGCTGCTTAAATTAGGTGCAGCGCAACATCTCTGCTTGGAGAATGGCCAGCATTTATGCCAGGGTTCGGCGACTGAAACGCCGAGCTCCGGGGCACCATGGCAATTCTGGCAGCCGTCCATCACCTGACCCATTACAAATATGACCGGCCGGTGGTGCTCGGTCCCCAGGTGATCAGGCTGCAGCCGGCGCCGCATTCGCGCACCAAGGTGCTCAGCCATTCGCTGAAGGTCGAGCCGGCAAACCACTTCGTCAACTTGCAGCAGGATCCCTACGGCAACTTCCTCGCCCGCTTCGTCTTTCCGGAGCCGGTGACGGAACTGAAGATCGAGGTCGACCTCGTCGCCGACATGACGGTCTACAATCCGTTCGACTTCTTCGTCGAGGAGAGCGCCGAGACCTTTCCGTTCGATTATCCGGAAGAGATCAGGGAAGACCTCGCCATCTACCGGAAACCGGAGCCGACCGGGCCGCTGTTGTCGAAATTTCTGGAAAGCATCGACCGCAGCCCGGCAAACACCGTCAATTTCCTCGTCGACCTCAATGCAAGGCTGCAGCGCGAGATCGCCTATATCGTGCGCATGGAGACGGGTGTTTATTCGCCCGAGGAGACGTTGGCCGCCGGCAAGGGCTCGTGCCGGGATTCGAGCTGGCTCCTGGTGCAGATCCTGCGCAATCTGGGCGTCGCCGCGCGCTTCGTCTCCGGCTATCTGATCCAGTTGAAGCCCGATCTCGTCTCGCTCGACGGGCCGCCGGGAACCGCTGTCGACTTCACCGACCTGCATGCCTGGTGCGAGGTTTATATTCCGGGCGCCGGCTGGATCGGCTTCGACCCGACTTCCGGCCTGCTCACCGGCGAAAGCCACGTGCCGCTGGCGGCGACGCCGCATTTTCGCAACGCCGCGCCGATTTCCGGCATGGCGAGCTTCGCCAATGTCGAATTCGGCTTCGACATGCGCGTCGACCGCATCGCCGAGCATCCGCGCATCACCAAGCCATTCTCGGACGAAAGCTGGCAGGCGCTCGATCGATTGGGCGAAAAGGTTGACGCGGTGCTGAAAGACGGCGACGTGCGGCTCACCATGGGCGGCGAGCCGACCTTGGTGTCGATCGACGATTTCGAATCCGCGGAATGGAACACGGCGGCCGTCGGTCCATCCAAACGCGACAAGGCGGACCAGCTCATCCGCCGGCTGCGCGAGCGCTTCGCGCCGGGCGGCTTCCTGCATTACGGCCAGGGCAAGTGGTATCCGGGCGAGAGCCTGCCGCGCTGGACCTTCTCGCTCTACTGGCGCGCCGACGGTGAGCCGGTATGGAGCGACCCGTCGCTGATCGCACGCGAAAAGAGTGACGCGAAGGTCGGGCCGCAGCAGGCCGAGAGCCTGCTCAAGGCGATCGCCGGCGAGCTCGGCATCGACAGGGCGATGGTCAGCGAGGCCTATGAGGACCCTGGCGAATGGCTGCTCAAGGAAGGCAAGCTGCCGGACAATGTCGATCCGTCCAATTCCAAGCTGGAAGACCCGGAAGAGCGCAGCCGCATGGCGCGCGTCTTCGAGCGCGGGCTGACCAAGCCGTCGGGCTACGTGCTGCCGGTGCAGCGCTGGAACAGCCAGGCCGCCGGACAGCGCTGGCGCTCGGAGAAATGGAAGACGCGGCGCGGCCGCCTGTTCCTGGTGCCGGGCGATTCCCCGGTCGGCTACCGCCTGCCGCTCGGCACGCTGCCTTACGTGCCGCCGGCGCAGTTCCCCTATATCGTGCCGGTCGATCCGTCGCTGCCGCGTGGGCCGCTGCCGGCGCGCGAGGCAATCTTGCCGGGGGCCGCCACGGCGGAGCCTGAAGGCGCCGACGAAATGGCGCGCCGCCAACAGGCCGTGTCCTTCACCGCCGCGACCGGCCAGCAGGATCGCGTCGAGCAGGAGATCACGGAGATCGGTGGCGCGGTGCGCACCGCGCTTTCAGTCGAGCCGCGCGACGGGCGGCTGTGCGTGTTCATGCCGCCGGTCGAGGCGCTGGAAGACTATCTCGAACTGGTGGCGGCGGCCGAGAACGCGGCCAAGGCCATCGGCCTGCCGGTGCATATCGAGGGTTACGCCCCGCCGCAGGATCCGCGCCTCAACGTCATCCGCGTCGCGCCCGACCCAGGCGTCATCGAGGTCAACATCCACCCAGCCGCCAACTGGCAGGAATGTGTCACGACAACCACAGCCATTTACGAGGAAGCGCGGCAGTCGCGGCTCGGTACCGACAAGTTCATGATCGACGGCCGCCACACCGGCACCGGCGGCGGCAATCATGTCGTGGTCGGCGCCGCGACGCCCAATGACAGCCCGTTCCTGCGCCGGCCAGACCTTCTGAAGAGCCTGGTGCTGCAATGGCAGCGGCATCCGTCCCTGTCCTACCTGTTTTCGGGCCTGTTCATCGGCCCGACCAGCCAGGCGCCGCGCATCGACGAGGCGCGGCACGATTCGCTCTATGAGCTCGAGATCGCGCTGGCGCAGGTGCCGTATCCCGACAAGGGCGCGGCGCCCTTGCCTTGGCTGGTCGACCGGCTGTTCCGCAATCTCTTGACCGACGTGACCGGCAACACGCACCGTTCGGAAATCTGCATCGACAAATTGTTCTCGCCGGATGGCCCGACCGGCCGGCTCGGCCTGGTCGAGTTCCGCGGCTTCGAGATGCCGCCCAATGCACGCATGTCGCTCGCGCAGCAATTGCTGGTCCGCGCGATCATCGCCCGCGCCTGGAGGAACCCGCTCGAGGGACGCTTCGTGCGCTGGGGCACCTCGCTGCACGACCGTTTCATGCTGCCGCACTACGTCTGGGCGGACTTCCTCGACGTGCTGGAGGATCTGAAGCTCAACGGCTTCGACTTCCGCCCCGAATGGTTCGCGGCCCAGCTCGAATTCCGTTTCCCGTTCTGCGGCGAGGTCCAACATGCCGGCGTCAAGCTGGAGTTGAGGCAGGCGCTCGAGCCGTGGCATGTGATGGGCGAGCAGGGCGCTATCGGCGGCACGGTCCGCTTCGTCGATTCCTCGGTCGAGCGGCTGCAGGTGCGAACCGAAGGCCTCAATCCGGAGCGTCACGCCATCGTCTGCAACGGCCGCCTCGTGTCGATGAAGGTCACCGACAATCGCGAGGTCGCGGTGGCCGGCGTTCGCTTCAAGGCCTGGCAGCCGGCGTCCGGCCTGCATCCGGCACTGCCGGTCAACACGCCGCTGGCCTTTGACATCTATGACCGCTGGTCGGCCCGCTCGGTCGGCGGCTGCGTCTACCATGTCGCGCATCCGGGCGGCCGCAATTACGACACCTTCCCAGTCAACGGCAACGAGGCCGAGGCGCGACGGCTTGCCCGGTTCGAACCGCGCGGCCACACGCCGGGCGGCTATGTGCTGCGTGACGAAGAAGCTGCTGAAGAGTTCCCCATGACCCTTGACCTCAGGCAGCCGGCGAGATTCTGATCGACAATGGCCAAGGGGAATCAGAGACGGGCGGGCGGCAGGCCGCGGGCGCCGAGCCTGCTGGAACGCTACCGACCGATCGAAGGCGTCGTCGACGAGATGGTCGACGCGGCCGGCAGCCCGCGCCCGGCCTGGCGCTCCTTCATCGACGCGCTCGACGATCTCGGGGCGGATCGGCTCGGGCAGCGGTTTGCCCGTGCCGACCAGTATCTGCGCGATGCCGGCGTCTATTACCGTGTGTATGAGCAGGCTGGCGCCAATGAGCGGGAGTGGCCGCTCGCGCATGTCCCGCTGCTGATCGACGAGAAGGAATGGGCCGACATCAGCGCCGGCCTCGTCCAGCGCGCCGACCTGTTCGAGGCGATCCTGTCCGACATTTACGGGCCGAACCGGTTGGTCGAGAAAGGTATTCTGCCGGCCGGCCTGATAGCAGCCAGCCCGGAATATCTGCGCCCGATAGCCGGCGTCCGGCCGGCCAACGGGCATTTTCTGCATATGGTCGCCTTCGAGCTCGGCCGTGGCCCGGACGGCCGCTGGTGGGTGCTGGGCGATCGCACCCAGGCGCCGTCGGGCGCAGGGTTCGCGCTGGAGAACCGCGTCGCCACAACGCGTGCGCTGTCGGATATCTATGGCGAGATGCATGTGCATCGGCTTGCCGGCTTTTTCCGCCGCTTCCGCGACGCGCTGAACGCTATGGCAAGGGAGTCGGGCGGCCGCGTCGCCATCCTGACGCCGGGACCGCTCAACGAAACCTATTACGAGCACGCCTATATCGCCCGCTATCTGGGCATCATGCTGCTCGAGGGCGAGGACCTGACCGTTTCCGGCGGCAGGCTGATGGTGCGAACCGTTTCCGGCCTGATGCCGATCGGCGTCCTGTGGCGGAGGCTCGATGCCGCTTTCGCCGATCCGCTGGAGCTCAGGCCGGACTCGCAGATCGGCACGCCGGGGCTGGTCGAGGCGATCCGGCGCGGCTCCGTTTCGGCCGTCAATGCGCTGGGTTCCGGCCTGGTGGAAACGCGGGCCTTGCTTTCCTTCCTGCCCAGGATCGCGCGGGAACTGCAAGGTGAAGATCTGTCGTTGCCGAACGTTGCCACTTGGTGGTGCGGGCAGCAGAACGAACGCGACCACGTGCTTGCCAACATCGACCATATGGTGGTCGGCCCGGCGCTGTCGACGCGGCTCGCCTTCGAGGACGATGGCGCGACCAGCCTCGGTTCGGCGCTTTCGGCGGGGGAACGGGCGGAGCTTGTCGCGCGGATCGAAGCCGACGGCGCCGGCTTTGTCGGCCAGGAAGCGGTGACACTCTCGACCACGCCGGTGTTCGTCGGCGGTGTGCTTGAGCCGCGCCCCGCCAGTCTGCGCGTCTATCTGGCGCGCACACCGGAAGGCTGGACGGTGATGCCCGGCGGCTTCGCCCGTGTCGGATTTTCGCTCGACCCGACGGCGATTGCCATGCAGCGCGGCGGCCAGGCGGCGGATGTCTGGGTGGTCAGCGACAGGCCGGTCGAGCGCGAGACATTGTTGCCGCAGGAGCATGACGGCTTCACTCGCACCATGCCGGGCAGCCTGCCCAGCCGCGCGGCCGAGAACCTGACCTGGCTCGGACGCTATATCGAGCGCTCCGAAGACACGGTGCGCGTGCTGCGCGCCTATCACGTGCGGCTTGCCGAGACGTCCGATCCGGATATGCCGCTGCTTGCCGATATCAGGGACTATCTGGAACCGTTCGGCATCGACGTCGAAACGGCGATACCACCGGGGTTGATCGGCACTTTGGACAGCGCGGTCTACAGCGCCGGCCAGATTCGCGACCGCTTCTCTCCCGATGGCTGGCTGGCGCTGAAGGATCTGTCCAAGACCATCCACAAATTCGCGGAGACGGTCGCGCCCGGAGACGACGCGACGCGGGCGATGACGGTGATGCTGCGCAAGCTCGCCGGCTTTTCCGGCCTGCTGCACGAGAACATGTACCGCTTCACCGGCTGGCGCTTCCTGGAGATCGGCCGCAGGCTGGAGCGCGGCATCCAGATCGCCGGCACGCTCAGCCGGCTGACAAGGAATGGGGCGCCGGAAGGCGCGCTCGACATGATGCTGGAAATCGGCGACAGCGTCATGACCCATCGCCGGCAGTATCCGGTGCAGGCCGGGCGGCGCACGGTGATCGACCTGCTCGCGCTCGACCCGCTCAACCCGCGCTCGATCCTCTTCCAGCTCGAGCGGCTGAAGGCCGAGATCGCCATGCTGCCTTCGATCGGCGGCGAGGGGCATATGTCGCCCGCCGCCAAGGAAATCCTGCAGCTCAACACGGCGATCGCCGTCATGGAGCCGTCGGATATGAGCGCCAAGGTGCTCGACGACTTGGCCGGCCAGATCGGCGCTCTCTACAACAGCCTCGCCAGAGGCTATTTCGGTTAGAGCATTTCCAGCGAAAAGGATCGCCTCCAATGCTCTATCTCTTTGTTTTTGCGCAATTCCGGACGCAAAACCGCTGCGCACTTTTGCTGGAATTGCTTTAATGCTCTACGACATCAAACTCCATCTGCATTACGACTATGCCGCCGCCGCCGGTGGCGGACGGCATCAGGTGCGCGTCATGCCGCAGACGATCGCCGGCGTGCAGCGCGTCATCGCGGCCTCGCTGTCCTTCCAGCCGTCGCCGGCCGAACGTGCTGATTTTTCCGATTTCTTCGGCAACAACGTCACATCGATCGCCTTTCGCGACGCGCATGAGACGCTCGACATCCGAATGAGCGCGCGCGTTTCGGTCTCGCGGCCCGAGCCGGGTCTCGATGTCTCGCCCGATATAAACGGGCTGAGGTCGGAGCTCGATCTGGTGCGGTCACTCTCGCCGTCCGCGCCGCATCATTTCCTCGCCGCCAGCGATCATGTAGGCATCGACGCGGCGATCACGGCCTATGCGCGGGACAGTTTGTCGGGGTCAACCGTCGCCACGGCGGCCGATCTCTGCAACCGCATTCATCGCGACTTCACCTATGACGGCAAGGCGACGACCGTGCAGACCCGGGCCAGCGACGCCTTTGCGCTGAAACGCGGCGTCTGTCAGGATTTCTCGCATATCATGATCGCCGGCCTGCGCGGGCTTGGCATCCCGGCCGGCTATGTCAGCGGCTTCCTGCGCACGATCCCGCCGAAGGGCAAGCCGCGGCTTGAAGGCGCGGATGCCATGCATGCCTGGGTCAAGGCCTGGTGCGGACGCGACGCCGGCTGGCAGGAGTTCGACCCGACCAACGGCATGCGGGCGAGCAACGACCATATCACCGTCGGCTACGGCCGCGACTATTCCGACGTGGCGCCGATCGTCGGCGTCTTGAAAACGACCGGTGGTCAAGTCGGCGAGCAGGCGGTCGACGTCATCCCGGTGGCAGCCTGACGCGACGGCGTCGATGATGCGCGCCGCGGTTTGCATCCGGAACCAGTCATCGGCGAGCGGCTTTATCTACGGATAATTCGCGGAGCCGGCATGTTGCAGCATTCACAATTGTCCTCGGACCGTTCAACGCGGAACGAGGAAACTCGAAGGAACGGTGCGCAAGATTCGGCCGAGCGCGCGTCGCTCAGCTATGTGAGCGATGCCGATCCCGGCGTCCGACGATTGAGAAAAGGCAAGGGATTTTCCTATGCCGGTCCGAACGGACGCGCGGTCAGCGCGCAGACCCTTGCCCGCATCAAGGCGATCGTCATTCCGCCGGCCTGGACGGATGTGTGGATCTCGCCCGATCCGGACGGCCATATTCAGGCGACAGGCCGGGATCAGCGCGGCCGCAAACAGTACCGTTATCACCCGCAATGGACCGAGGAGCGCGACGGCGTCAAATATTCCAGCCTCGTCGCCTTCGCCGAAAGCCTGCCCGCGCTGCGGCTGCAGATCGATGCGGACCTGCGCCGCCACGGTCTGCCCATGGAGCGCGTCGTCGCCTCGGTGGTCTGGTTGCTCGACAACACCCTTATTCGCATCGGCAACGCCGCCTATGCGCGGGACAACAAGAGTTTCGGGCTGACCACGCTGCGCGACCGCCATGTCGAGATCACGGGCTCCAGCCTGCGCTTCGCCTTCAAGGGCAAGTCGGGCAAGGAATGGAAGCTGAAGCTGGTCGATCGCCGCATCGCCAAGATCGTGCGCGGCGCCCAGGACCTGCCCGGGCAGAAACTGTTCCAATATCTCGATGAGCATGGCGACCGGTCGCCGGTGCGCTCGGAGGACGTCAACCGCTACATTCGCGAGGCATCCGGCGCCGATTTCAGCTCAAAGCATTTCCGCACCTGGGGCGGCACGATCCATGCGGCGTCGCTGTTTGCCGGGACCGAGCTGCCGGAAAGCAAGACGCAGCAAAAACGGATGATCAACAGTGTCGTCGACAAGGTCGCCGAGCGGTTGGGCAATACCCGTGCCGTCTGCCGCAAATGCTACATCCATCCGCTGGTGTTCGAGGCATGGAGCAAAGGGAGCTTGCTTGACGAAATGGCCGGGGCCAACAAGCGCAAACGCCGGATATCCGGCCTCGACGAGGAAGAAACGCTGGTGCTCAGATGGCTGCAGGCGCGCGGCGCCTGACAGGCAGGCGCGAAGGCAGCCAAGTCCGTGATCCTTCGATAAATTTTTTTATCGACCTCGTGTCGGGAAGGGTCCTAGTGTCGCGTCCTTTGATACGGAAAGGACGCACCATGCTCTACGCCATCCTCTGCTACGCTTCCGAAGACGTCGTCTGCTCCTGGAGCAAGGAACAGGACGACGAGGTCATGGCAAAGCTCCTCAACGTGCAGGACAAATACGCCAAGGCGGGCCGGCTCGGACCCGTGGCGCGCCTTTTGCCGACGACCGCGGCGACCACACTGAGAAAGGTCAGGGGCGAGGCGGTCGTGCTGGACGGCCCGTTCGCCGAAACCAAGGAACAGTTCCTCGGCTTCTACACGCTCGAATGCAACGATCTCGACGAAGCGGTCGCATTCGCGCGCGAGCTCTCCGAGGTCAATCCGAGCGGCGGCTCCTACGAGATCCGGCCGGTTTCGATCTTCAATCCGACAAAGGTAGCGGTATGACTGACCTTGCCTGGATAAGCACGGCGATCGGCAACGCCCGTCCGCAGGCGATGGGCGCGCTGCTGCGCTACTTCCGCGACCTCGACGCCGCGGAAGAGGCTTTCCAGGATGCTTGCCTGAGGGCACTCAAGAACTGGCCGAAGAACGGGCCGCCGCGCGATCCCGTCGCCTGGCTGATCTTTGTCGGCCGCAACAGCGGCATCGACGCCGTGCGCAAGCGCGCCAAGCAGGCGCCGATGCCGGAAGAAGACCAGGTCTCCGATCTGGAGGACGCCGAGAGCGACATCGCCGAGCGGCTCGACGGCGCGCATTACCGCGACGATATCCTGCGGCTTCTGTTCATCTGCTGCCATCCGGATCTGCCGGCGACGCAGCAGATCGCGGTGGCGCTGCGCATCGTCTCCGGCCTTACCGTCAAGCAGATCGCGCGCGCCTTCCTCGTCGGCGAGAGCGCCATGGAACAGCGCATCACCCGCGCCAAGGCGCGCATCGCCGACGCCGGCGTGCCGTTCGAAACGCCGGGCGCGGTCGAGCGCTCGGAGCGGCTCGCCGCTGTCGCCGCGATGGTCTATCTGATCTTCAACGAAGGCTATTCGACCAATGGCGGCGAGGCGCCGGCCCGCGCGCCGCTGTGCGAGGAGGCGATCCGGCTTGCCCGTCTGCTGCTCAGGCTCTTCCAGGCCGAGCCGGAGATCATGGGGCTGACCGCGCTGCTTCTGCTGCAGCACGCGCGGGCGCCGGCGCGTTTCGATGAGAATGGCGAGATCGTCCTGCTCGAGGACCAGGACCGCTCGCTATGGAGCCGCAAGATGATCGACGAGGGCCTGGCGCTGGTCGACAAGGCGCTGCGCCACCGCAAGCCTGGCCCCTACCAGGTTCAGGCGGCGATCGCGGCGCTGCATGCGCGGGCGGCGACGGCGGAAGATACAGACTGGACCGAGATCGACCTGCTCTACGGTCTGCTGGAGCAGATGCAGCCTTCGCCCGTTGTGACGCTGAACCGCGCGGTTGCGGTCAGCAAAGTGAAAGGTCCGGGCGCTGCGCTTGCCATGATCGAGCCGCTGGAAGAGCGGCTCTCGGGCTATTTCCATTTCTTCGGCCTCAGAGGCGGGCTGCTGATGCAGCTTGGCCGCAACGAGGAGGCGCGCGTTGCCTTCGACCGCGCCATCGCTTTGGCCAATACCGCCGCCGAGGCGGCGCATATCCGCATGCATATCGACCGGCTGATCAAGGAAAGCACCCAGAGGCCTTCGGTCCAGAAGGCGCACTGAGGCGTATTGAGTTTCAGGTGATGCCGGTCTGCAAATGCCGCGTTCCTGCGCTTCCGGACTTCGCCGGCCGAAGCGCTCGTGAGTGGCGCGGCAGCGCCCGTCTTTGATTCCGGCTCGGCCTGACCTGAATCCACAACACGCCTTGGCCGTTGGTTTGCTGTCTGGCCCAATTCCGCGCTCCGGCCTTGGACCATGCCGGGGTGGCGGTTTTTCCCTGAAACGAGTAATGCCACGCCATCAAAGCGCCCGGACCGTGCCCGACCGCACGTCCAAGAGATGGCGCATGGCTCCATTCCTGCCCATGAGAGGCGGAACCTGAAAGGGACAGAAATGACGTTAGCGAAGGAAACGGCCGCACTTCTTGAGAAACTCGGCGTTGCCAAGGATGCGCTTTCGGGCGGCGACCTTGTCGTGCGCAGCCCGGTGACGGGCGAACAGATCGCGGCGCTGAAGTCGATTTCGGCGGCCGATGCCGGCAAGGCCATCGATGCCGCGCACAAGGCCTTCCAGGACTGGCGGCTGGTGCCGGGGCCGAAGCGGGGCGAACTGGTGCGTCTGCTCGGCGAGGAGTTGCGCGCGCATAAGGACGAGCTCGGCCGCCTGGTGTCGATCGAGGTCGGCAAGATCCCGTCCGAGGGTCTCGGCGAAGTGCAGGAAATGATCGACATCTGCGACTTCGCCGTAGGCCTTTCGCGCCAGCTCTATGGCCTGACGATCGCCACCGAGCGTCCCGGACACCGCATGATGGAGACCTGGCATCCGCTCGGCGTCGTCGGCGTGATCTCTGCCTTCAACTTCCCGGTCGCGGTGTGGTCGTGGAATGCAGCCCTTGCCTTCGTCTGCGGCGATGCGGTGGTGTGGAAGCCGTCGGAAAAGACGCCGCTGACCGCACTTGCCTGCGAGGCGATCTTCAAGCGCGCCGTCAAGCGTTTCGGCAAGGATGCGCCGGCAGGGCTGCTGCAGGTGCTGGTCGGCGACCGCGTCGCCGGCGAGGTGCTGGTCGACCATCCCAAGGTGCCGCTGGTCTCGGCTACCGGCTCGACGCGCATGGGCCGGGAGGTCGGTCCTAGGCTCGCCAAGCGTTTTGCCCGTGCCGTGCTGGAGCTCGGCGGCAACAATGCCGGCATCGTGACGCCCACCGCCGATCTCGACATGGCGCTGCGCGCCATCGCCTTCGGCGCCATGGGCACGGCCGGCCAGCGCTGCACGACGCTCAGACGCCTGTTCGTGCATGACAGCGTCTATGACGCGCTCTTGCCGCGGCTGAAGAAGGCCTATCAGTCCGTCTCGGTCGGCAATCCGCTGGAAGGCAAGGCGCTGGTCGGCCCGCTGATCGACAAGGCCGCCTTCGACAACATGCAGAAGGCGTTGGAGGAAGCTGAGGTGCATGGCGGCAAGGTGACCGGCGGCACGCGCGTCGAGAACGGCCATCCGGACGCCTATTACGTGCATCCGGCACTGGTCGAGATGCCGAAGCAGGTTTCGCCGGTGACGGAAGAGACCTTCGCGCCGATCCTCTATGTGATGAAATATTCCGATTTCGACGAGGCGCTGGAGCAGCACAATGCGGTCGGCGCCGGCCTGTCGTCGTCGATCTTCACGCGCGACTTGCAGGAATCGGAGCGGTTCCTGGGCGTCGACGGCTCTGACTGCGGCATCGCCAACGTCAACATCGGCACGTCGGGCGCCGAGATCGGCGGGGCGTTCGGTGGCGAGAAGGAGACGGGCGGCGGCCGCGAGAGCGGCTCGGACGCCTGGAAGGCCTATATGCGCCGCGCCACCAACACGGTGAACTATTCCAAGGCGCTGCCGCTCGCGCAAGGCGTGTCGTTCGACATCGATTGAGGACGAGCGACGGGTCAGCCCTCACCCGCGAGCTGACCCGGCCCGCCTATCGATCAGGCCATGCAGGGCGGAAGGCGGGCGATTGGTCAGAAAGCCTTGCCGGTGGCCGGATCGAAGAGGCGGAGCGCGTCCGCATCCAAGACGAACGCGCATGGCTGACCCTTGGCGACACGGGCGCGCGGCGGCAATGTCGCCGTCAAGTTCTGCGCGCCGACCCGGGCGGTGGTGACCTGTTCGGGGCCGGTCAGTTCGACGACGTCGATCTCCACCGGCAGCGACAGTTCAGCGCCGCTGCCCGGTCCAAGGCGGAGCGCTTCCGGCCTGATGCCGACCACAACTGATGCACTGTTGCGGGCCGCGTCGGCGTAGCGAGCCGGAATCGCCAGCCGCGCATCGGTGCCTGCAATCGCCAGCTTGCCGTCCTCGACGGTCGCTTCCAGCATGTTCATCGACGGCGCGCCGACGAAGCCCGCGACATAGAGCGTCGCCGGATGGTTGTAGATCTCTTCCGGCGTGCCCAGCTGTTCGATGCGGCCGTCGCGCATGACGGCGATGCGGGTCGCCAGCGTCATCGCCTCGATCTGGTCATGGGTGACGTAGACGACCGTGGTGCGCAGCATTTCATGCAGGCGCTTCAGTTCGGTGCGCATTTCCAGCCGCAGCTTGGCGTCAAGATTCGAGAGCGGCTCGTCGAACAGGAAGACCTGCGGCTTGCGCACCAAAGCGCGGCCGATGGCGACGCGCTGGCGCTGGCCGCCGGAGAGCTGGCCGGGCTTGCGGTCGAGCAGGTTCTCGATCTGCAGCAATCTTGCCGCCTCGCGCACCGCCTTGTCGCGCTCGGCGGCGGGGACTTTGCGCATTTCAAGGCCGAAGCCGATGTTGCGGCTGACGGTGAGGTTCGGATAGAGCGCGTAGGACTGGAAGACCATGGCGATGTCGCGGTTTTTCGGATGCACGCCAAGCACCGACCTGCCGCCGATCAGCACATCGCCGCTGGTTGCCTCGGCGAGACCGGCGATGATGTTGAGCAAAGTGGACTTGCCACAGCCCGACGAACCGAGCAGCACCAGGAACTCGCCATTTTCGAGCGCGATGTCGATGCCTTTCAGGGTTTCGACGCTGCCGTAATTCTTGCGGACATCGCGAATTTCAAGCGCGCTCATGAACAGCATCCTCGAACTGGATCGGCCCGCCATAATCGCGGGGCAAGGTTGAAATGGCGCGCGAGGCCACAAGGATGGCGGCGGACAGGCACTTCACCAACGATTGCCCCTGTGCCAGTGCCGCCAGGAAGGCGGCGTTGAAGACATCGCCGGCGCCGATCGTGTCGATGACGGCGACTCGAGGTGCCGGCACTTGAATGAGCTCGCCGTCGGCGCCGATGGCGATCGCGCCGTCCGGCCCGCGCTTGACGACGACCGTCGCTTCGTCCCGCATGCCGTCGCGGATCTTGCGCGCGGCTTCCGATGGACTTGCCAGGCCGGCCAGCGTAGTCGTCTCGACCTCGTTGAAGAGGGCCAGTGCGCAGCGCGACAGCCAGCCGCGCGCGGCGGTGCAGTTCGCTTGCGTCCAGCCGTCGATCGGCCAGCCTGTGTCAAGCGCAACGGCGATGCCATGCGCTTCGGCCCAGTCGAAGAAGGCGTCGTAATCGCGCGTCAGGTCGTCGGTGAGGAAAGAGCCGCAGAGCAGCGCGTAACCGCCAGCAAGCCGATTGCCGTTCAGCACGGAGAGCACGTCAGCCAGGCTGAAGCGGGGCAGGTGGCCGCGCGTGGTGAAGAAGGTGCGCTCGCCATCGGGATGGGTCATGCCGACCGACAATGTCGTGCCTTCGGGACGAACCGGCCAATTCTGCGCGCGGCGTCCGAAGGCCTCGCGCAGCCAGCGCCCGAACTGGTCGTCGCCAATATTGGCGGCGATCTCGAAGTCGATGCCCAGCGCCTGCCAGGCAAGCGCGGTGTTGCCGGCCTGGCCGCCGACGCGCAGGTCGTCATGATCGACGACGGTCTCCGTGCCGGCCTTCGGCCAGGGCGCGACGGGCCCGACGATCAGGTCGACATTGACGTTGCCGATCACCGCGAGCGGCAGCATCACTCGCTCCTGGTGATCTTGGTGGTGCGCACCGGCGTTCCGGCATTCTCGACGCGGGAATCGGCGAAGGCGACCATCAGGCGTTGCGCAACCGGCAGCATGGCAAAGATCGCCGCCAAGCCCGTGGCGGGCTTGAAGGCGAACGTGACCGAGCCCGCGACCGGCGGCTTGCCAGAAGCGTCGAACATGATCAGCGGCGCGCCGGTCTCGACCACCGAAACGGCCATGGCGGTGATCAGCTCCGCGGTCGGGTCGTCGCCGCGGAAGATGACGACGCCGATCTTGGGCCCGAGCATCTCCATCGGCCCGTGGCGAAGCTGGCCGCCTTCGAGCGAAAAGCACGGCAGGCGCGACAATTCGGTCAGGCCGAGCCCCAGCGCCTCGGCGAGGCCCTGCAGCCTGCGGCCGGAGGTCACGACGGTCGCGACCGTGCTCAGCGCCTCGAGCGCGGCATTGATCTCGACCGTCTCCGTCGCCTTGAGCACCGCGAGCGCGGCGGCGGGGTCCTCGCCCAGCGCGGCGAGAATGGCGAGGTGCAGGGCGAAGGTCACGGTCAGGCTGCGGGTCGCGGCAAAGGCAAGCTCGGTGCCGCCGGTGCCGATGAGGCAAGGCACCGTACGGCCGAGGAAGGAACCGGCCTCCAGCGTCAGGCCGAAGGTGTCGGCCTGCGGATCCGTTTCGGAGAACCAGCGCAGGACTTCGGCGCTTTCACCGGATTGCGAGGTGACGAGCACGGTCCGGCCTGTAAGCGGCAGCGGCTGGCCGAGTTGCTCCGAGAGCGGCATGGCGATGGCATCGATGCCATGCGCGCGATAGAGCGGCTCGACGGCGCGCGCGACGGCATGCGAGGCGCCCATGCCGAGCAGGACGAGCCTGCCGTTCTTCCTGATCGAGGCGGCGACCTCGGCGGCGGCCTCTCGATTGCTCTCGAACGAGGCAAGCGCATCCTCATGCTGGCGCGCCATCTCGCGGTCGATCGCGACAAGCCCTGCCGGGCGGTTCTTCTCTGCAGTCATGATTATCCTTTCACTCCGCCGCTGGTGAGGCCCGAGATCAGCGCGCGTTGCATGACGAGGCCGATCAGCACCGGCGGCAAGGCCGCGAGCACGCCGGCGGTGGCGATCAGTCCGTAGTCGGAAACGCGGCCGCCGGCGAGATCGGCGATGGCGACCGTCAGGGTCTTTGCCCGCTGGTCCGAGGTGAAGAGCAGGGCATAGAAGAACTCGTCCCAGGCAAGCAGCACGGCAAACAGCGCCGATGTCGCCACGACGGGCGCCGCCAGCGGCAAGGTGATGATGCGCCACGTCTGGAGCAGCCCGGCCCCGTCGATCATTGCCGCGGCCTCGATCTCGCGCGGAATGGAATCGAAGCCCGATTTCATCAGCCAAGTGGTGAAGGGCGCGAGGATCGTCAGATAGATCAGCGCAAGGCCAAAGACGTTGTTGAGCAGGCCGAGATAAGACAGGCCCATGTAAAGCGGCACGGAGAGCGCTACCGGCGGCAGCATATAGGTGGCGATCACCATGGACAGCGACCAGCCCACCGAAGGCGTGCGCGAAACGGCCCAGCCGGCCGGTACGGCAAGGACAACAGCGGCAAGCGTCGCCATGCCGGCGACTTCCAGGCTGTTGCGCAACGAGGCGGTGAAGGCGGCGCCGGCGCTGTTTTCGGCCGTCGACAGAAGCTGCGCGTAACGGGAGAAGTCGGCCGCCTGCGGCCACCAGCGCAGCGGCTTGGCGGCAAGATCGGCGGCCGGCGATATGCTCATGACGAAGAGCCAGGCAAGCGGCGCCAGGATCACGGCGGCGAGCAGGATCGCGCAGACATAGATAAAAGCGGTGAAGACCGGGCTCTTGCGTTCCATCAGGCGGCACTCCCCGCGGTCTTCCTGACCAGCGCCGCATAGGCGACGGCGAGCACGGTGACGAGCAAGGTGACGATCAGCGCCAGCGATGCGCCGGAGCCGGCGCGCTGGAAGGAGAAGGCCTCCTGATAGACGAGGATCGACAGCGAGCGGGTGCTGTTGGCCGGGCCGCCGCGGGTCATGACCCAGATGATGTCGAAGACCTTGAAGGCCTCGATGGTGCGCAGCACCAGCGCGACCATCAGCGGACCGGCGAGATAGGGCAGGATGACGAAACGAAAGCGGTTGAACGGGCCGGCGCCGTCGACAAGCGCCGCGGCGGTGATGTCGCGCGGCACCGCTTGCAGGGCGGCGAGCGCGATCAGCGCGACAAGAGGAAAATTCTTCCAGCAGTCGGCGACAATCAGCGCCGCGAGCGCCGTGCCGGGCTCACCCAGCCAGGAGCGATAGTCATCGAGGAGATGGAGTTGCGTCAGCGCCGCATTCAGCGCGCCATATTCGGGATTGTAGATCAGCCGCCAGAGCGTCGCGTTGACGACGGTGGGCAGCGCCCATGGCAGGATCATCAGCCCGCGCAAGACCGCGCGGCCACGGAATTCCTGATTGAGCAGAAGAGCCGCAAGCACGCCGATCACCATCTCGGCGGCGACCGAGATGACCGCAAACCAGGTGGTTGTGACCAGCGTGCGGCTAAAGTTCGAGCTCGTCAGCATCTTGGTGTAGTTGTCGAAGCCGACGTAATTGCCAGCCGTGCCGACCAGCTGGGCGTCGGTGAAGGAGAGCCTGACCGTATCGGCCAACGGCCAGCCGATGACGGCGACCATGATCACCAGAAGCGGCAGCATCAACAGCCACGCGCGAGTCGTCATCCAGGTGCCTGACATCGGAGGCGCCTCTCTTCCTTCATCCAGTCAGAAATAGCACGGGCGGCGCTCATGTATGAGGCCGCCCGCCCGTCGGGGAACGCCAGATCAGAGGCCGCTGTTTTCGGCAGCGGTCTTGAGCGCGTCTTCCGGCGCCGTCTGGCCGAGCAGCGATTCCTGGATCGCCTGCTGCAGTGCCGTCGACAGCTGCTGATATTTCGGCGTGGTCGGGCGCGGATACATCGCGGCGAGACCGAGCTTGGCGGCGGCGATCAGTTCTTCCTGGCCCTTGGTGACGGCCGGATCGTCATAGGACGAGGCCCAGATCGGCAGCGAGAGCTTGGCATACTGGTTCTGCGTCGCCTGCGAGGTCATGAACTCGATGTATTTCCAGGCTTCGTCCTGGTGCTTCGACACCGCGGTGATGCCAAGGCCCATCGAGCCGTTGACGGCCGAGACCTCGCTGGTGCCGGCAACGCCCGGCGCCGGCACCACGCCGACCTTGCCCGCGACCTTGGAGTCCTTCGGATCGTTGGCCATGTTGTACATGTAGGTCCAGTTCAGCGCGAAAGCGGCATCGCCGTTCTCGAACACCTTGCGGACGTCTTCTTCCAGGAATTCCTTCGAATTCGGATTGGTCAGGCCCGACTTGTAGCTGTCGACCATGTATTTCAGCGCCGATAGGCCGCCGCCGTTCTGGAAGTCGGGCTTGCCGTCCTTGAGGAAGTCGCCGCCATAGGCGCTGACCAGCGTGGTGTAGTCACAAACGGCGGCTTCGGCCTGCGACCAACTCCAGGCGATCGGCGTCTTCAGCAGGCCCTTGTCCTGGATGACCTTGGCCTGCTGGCCGAGTTCTTCCCAGGTCTTCGGCGGCGCCTTGATGCCGGCCTTTTCGAGGATTTCCTTATTGTAGAACAAATACTTGGTGTCGAGGATCCACGGCATGCCATAGTACTTGCCGTCATACTGGACGGTGGTCCAGGCGCCGGGCAGCACGCCCTTCTTCATGTCGTCGGTGATCTTCGACGACACGTCGACCAGCACCTTGTTGGTCGCATATTCGGCCGGCCAGATGACGTCGAACAGCACCACGTCGTAGCCGCCGCCGGATCCTTGGGCGAGCACGGTCTTGTCGTGCAGGCCTTCATAGGGGACGAATTCGAGATTGACCTTGATGTCCGGATTGGCCTTGGTGAAGGCCTCCGTCATCGAGCGCACGTCGGCCTCGCTATAGGCGGCCTGGGCCATGAAGAGCGCGTTCAAGGTGGTTTCAGCAAAGGCGTGCGGGACGAGCAGTCCGCCGACGAACACCGCGCCCAGAAGTGTCTTACCGATCGATTTCAGCATTTGTCTTTCTCCCATTTTCGACAACTGCGAGTGGGCGGCCAGGACTGCGCCGCTTCCCCAAATTCGCATCGCGTCTGACCGGATCCGTCCCCAACGGCCTGCGGCGGAGCCCAAAAGCTTTTGCCGTCTTTTTGTAGAGCCGCAGGGGTCTCACCTATTAAGTCAATTCGCTTGACTTAATTAGTCGATCAATCCTTTAATGGAGTCAAGAGGGGAAACGACGGTGCACGACATCAGCCCGATCCGTGCCAAAAGCGGCACCAACCAGGAGGGTACCAGCGCGCATAACCGCCGCGTCATGATCGAGGCGCTGCGGCTCAACGGCGCGCTTTCGCGCGCCGACCTGGCTCGGGCGACGCAGCTTACCAAGCAGGCGGTTTCCAACATCATCGAGGATCTCGAGCGCGACGGGCTGGTTGTCGCGCTGGATGCCGTGCGCAAGGGCAGGGGGCAGCCCTTCACACCCTACCGGCTGGTTCCCGAGGGAGCCTTCGCCATCGGGCTGCAGATCGACCGGCATTTGACGCGCGTCGTGGTGGTCGACCTCGTCGGCAAGGTGATCGCGCGCGCCGAGGCGGGGCTGCCGCTCGACGAGCCTTCGGCGGGCGTCAAGATCATCCTCGGCCTTGTCGATCGCGTCAGGTGCGAGCTGGCTTCCTTGTTTGCCCAGTCCGAGCGGCGGCTGGTCGGGTTGGGGGTCGCCATGCCGGGACCGTTCGGGCTGAAGAACCCCGACAACAAATGGATGATGCCGGCCTGGCAGCAATTTCCCCTGGTGCAGGCGCTTGCGACCGGCACTGGGCTCAATGTCGGCCTGCAGAACGACGCGGCGGCCTGCGCGACTGCGGAGCGGATCGTCGGCGCGGCGCATGGCGTCGATCACGCCGTCTGCCTTTATGTCGGTTACGGCATAGCCGCCGGGCTGATTCTCAACGGCGAACTCTATAGCGGCGGCAACGGCAATGCGGGCGAGATCGGCATGGCGTTGCTTGCGCCGGCCGGCCCCGGTTCCACGCCGCTCGAACACCGTGCATCGCTGGCCTCGCTCTACCAGCATCTTGGCCTCGACCCCACCGAGAGGGGTCTCTACGAGACGCTCGGCGCGCTGGCGCTTGCGCGGGATCCGCGGATCATGGGCTGGGTCGAGAAAGCCGCGTCCGACCTGCGCTGGAGCGTGCATCTGATCGAAACGATCTTCGATCCGCAAACCGTCATCCTCACCAGCAGCGCGCCCGAGGCGCTGGCCCGGCTCCTGCTTCAGGCCATGCATCCGCTGCTGCCGTCGATCGCGGATCGTCCCGTCCGGCGCCTGCCTCGACTGCAACTCGGCACCACCGATCCCTGGGCGATCGCGGTGGGCGCCGCGGCAGAGCCGATCAGCCGGGCCTTCGATCCGCGTTTTTCCGCCATCCTGAAGGCCGGATAGAAGCGGTCAACCCATCCCTTGCGTCGCGGTGGCGGCGAAAGCCGCGTCGATGATGGCGAGCTTGACCGCCTGCGCGGCGAGGTATTCGCCGTAGAATTCGTTCGAGATCCACATGACGGAATGGCCGCGCTGCCCGAGCCAGCCGACGCTGCCGAGCGCCTCGGCGTCGCGCAACTTGCGCGCAAGGTGGGTGCGCGACAGCTTCAGCCATTTGGCGAAGTCGCCGATGGAGAGGACGCCCGTCGGGATGCGCTCCTGGCCGGCATTCCGGGGGTCGACGCCGGAGATCAGCCAGTCCATGACGACGCCGCCATTGTTGAGCCAGGTGAACAGCGAGAAAGTCTGTTGCGGCTCGCGCACCGGCACGGAGGAAATCAGACCGTCCGCGATCAGCGGCTGCAGCTTGGCAAGCATCTGCGGCCTTGCCTGGAACATTTCCAGCCGGTTCCCGCCGTCAAGGGCATCGAGCGTGCTCAGATGCATCTGGATCCAGCCGATCAACGGCTCCAGGGTCATGGCGGGCAGTTGCAGGGGGCGAATGCGGCCGTCATCGGCCGTCGGCCCGGTCTCGAGGAAATTATAGTGCTGCATTTCCTTGATGAAGGCATGAGCCGTGTTTCGGCTTGCCACCGCATGCTGAACGGTGACGTCGGCAAAACGCGCCGCGGTCAGTTCCTTTCGATAGTCGCTGGGATCCCGGCGGAAATGCAGGGCAAGACCGATATGCGCCATCAGCCAGCGTTGCTGGGTGGCAAAGACCGAGGAGGCTCGCGGGTTTCCTTGATAAGCCTGCTGCATCGCCATGGCTTGCGCGCGCACGCAAGCGGGCAATGCCGGGTGACCGGCAATGTCTTCATAGGTCAACGCACCCTCCCAGCTTCCACCCAAAGATGCTGTCATGCTCGCAAGTTGCGGATAGCAGTTTTGGCTGGCGCCTGCCAGTAGCGGGCCGGTTTTGCGCGAGTTGCGCCGATCTCCGGCTGTCAGCGGCGTTGCGGAGCTGAGATACAGGCTTCGAACGCCTCGTCGACGACGGCGAGCTTGGCTGCCTGGACGGCCATGTACTCGTCGAAGAAAGCCCTAGAAACCCACATCACGGAATGACCGCGCTGGCCGACCCAGCCGATGCTGCCGAGCGCCTCGGCATCATGGAGTTTGCGCGCCAGATGCGTGCGTGAGAGCTTCAGCCAGTGCGCGAATTCGCTGACCGAGATGACGCCGGTCGGTATCTTGTCGAGATGGACGTCCTCCGGATCGATGCCGCACATCAGCCAGTCCATGACGATACCGCCGTTGTTCAGCCAGATAAATAACGAAAAAGTCTGTCCGGGCTCCCGCACGCCGTCGCTGGCGAGCAATCCGTCGGCGATCAGCGGCTGCAAGACAGGCAGCATTTCGGGCCGCTCGAGGAAGGCCGCCAGCCGGGTTCCGCCGTCTATGCGGTCGAGCGTCGTCAGATGCGCGTAAATCCAGCCGGTGAAGGTCTCGATGGTGCCCGCCGTGACCCGCATGGGGTGGGCGCGGCCATCGCCGCTGGCCGAAATATATTCGGCGATGTCGTAGTGCAGCATCTCCTTGACGAACGCCTCGGCGGTGTTGCGGCTGGCCACCGAATTGCGGCGTACGACATCGATGAAACGTGCCATCGTCATTTCGGTGCGGCGGTCTTCGGGATCGCGCCGGAAATGCAGCGCCAGGCCGACATGGCCGAGCAGCCAGCGCTGCTGGGTGGCAAACACGGCGGCCAGCCGCGGGCTCGTTTCGTAAATATGGATGAGCGCCTTGGCCTGTTCCTGGACACCGCGAAGCGCTGCTGGATGACGGGCGATCTCTGCGGCACTCAGCGGCATTTCCTGCGGCACTCCATGCGATTCCAAGCAACGACAAATGAAGATTCCCAGTCTTCGCCGATTGTGTCCAGTTGCCTATTGGAACAACGATCGAATAAGTGGTGCATTCCTTGCTAACTCTTTGCACCGGTTCGGGAAAGCCGTCCCGACAATAGTCGGGCCGCGGCCCTGCGTTGAATCGACGAGTCCCGCCAAGCAGGCACAGGTTCCGCGCCATCGGGGCCGCGGGGGGCGGCTGGCGTCGGCCGATACCGCGCGGCCTTTGCAGCCCGCGGCCGGCGGCCTATCGTGACGGTTGATGGCCGGCCATGGCGCAGCCAATGCCACAGAGTGAAACGATGCCGAGAACAATCCGGACCCTGACCGCCAGCGAAGTGGAAACGCTTGTCGACTGGGCGGCGAGGGAGGGCTGGAATCCGGGCATAGACGATGCCACGGCGTTTCGGGCGGCCGATCCGGATGGATTCATCGGCGCCTTTACCGGGGGCGAGATGGTGGCCGGCATTTCGGCTGTCGCATACGGCTCGGGCTTCGGCTTCATCGGCCTCTACATCTGCCGGCCCGACCGGCGTGGAGAAGGCCATGGCAAAGCGGTCTGGGACGCGGGTATGGCGCGCCTCGGCAACCGCATCATCGGTCTCGACGGGGTAGCCGAGCAGCGGGCCAACTACCAGCGCATGGGCTTCGTGCCAGCCTATGAGACCGTCCGTCACAGCGGCCGCCCCGCCGGCTTGCCCGGTGGTGGCGACATTCGGCCGGTGACGGTTGCCGACATGGCCGACACGTTCGCCTACGATCGCCAGGGCTTCCCGGCGCCGCGCGAGGCCTTCCTTGGCGAGTGGCTACGGCAGCCGCGGATTGCGTTGCTCTCAGCCGGATCGAGCGGCATTGCCGGCTTCGGCGTGGCGCGCCGGTGCCGGGAAGGCTTCAAGGTCGGGCCGCTGTTCGCCGACGCGACGGACGTGGCCCTGGCGATGGTGGCGGACCTCTCGGACGCAACGGCCGGCGAGGAATTGCATATCGACGTGCCGGCCGGCCAGGTCCAATTCACCGCCATGCTTCAAGCCGCCGGCTTGGTTCCGGGCTTTACGACGACACGCATGTACAAGGGCGGCAAGCCCGGCAACGGCCCCTCGACGGTTTTCGGCGTCACGACGCTCGAACTGGGATGATCGCGCTGAGATCATTGTTTTGCCTGGCTGGTCCATGCGACATGGCCCGATGACGTGGTTGCCTTTGCCGGGCTGCGTTGCGTGGAGGTTATCGAATGGCTGGCAGGACGATCCTCATCGCCGGCGGCGCCGGGGGAATGGGTCTGGCGACCGGACTGCGCTTCGCCGCTGACGGCGAGCGGATCGCGCTCGCCGATCTTGCCGGCCCCAAGCTCGACGCCGCCGTGGCGAAGATTGCCGCGACCGGGGGGGACGCGATCGGTTTGCCGCTCGACATCCGCTCCGTCGCCGCCTGCCGCGACGCGGTGGCCAAGGCCAGGGAATGGGGCGGCGCCATCGACATCCTCGTCAACGCCGCGGGAGTCTGGCTCGAGGGTCCGGCAAGCGAGGTCGAGGAGGAGCAGTGGGACCTGGTGCTGGACGTCAATCTCAAGGGCGCGTTCTTCCTGATCTCGGCCGCCATTCCGCATCTGTCGGCCGCGCAAGGCGTGATCGTCAACATTGCCTCCGACGCCGGCATCGTCGGCAACAATGGGTCGGCCGTCTATTGCGCCTCGAAGGGCGGGCTGGTGCTTTTGACCAAGGCTCTTGCGCTGGAGCTCGCCCCGCACAGCATCAGGGTCAATGCGGTCTGCCCCGGCGACACGGCAACGCCGATGATCGAATATCAGGCCAAAACCTATGGCGCAGACGACCCCGACGGCTACAAGCGCCGGCTTCTCGGGCACTATCCGCAAGGGGACAGAGCAAGGTTCATCCAGGTGGAGGAGATTGCTTCCTTCATTCACTATCTTTGCCAGCCGGGCGCGGCGCCGATCACCGGAGCCGCGCTTTCGATCGATTTCGGCGTCACCGCCGGTTATTGAACCGGTACGGTTCATCGCGGGTGTGATTGGCCGCGCCGGCATGTCGGCACCTTTATCCTGGAGGGCAAATGGTCGTGTTTCGCAAATCCCGCAAGGCGCTGGTGACCGGCGCGGGCGCCGCCGACGGCATCGGTATCGCGATCGCGCGTGCGTTGGGCGAGGCAGGTGTTTCGGTCACCATCACCGCTTCGTCCAAACGCGTCGAGCAACGAGCGGCGGAACTGCGGGGGGAGGGGCTCGATGTCCGCGCTTTCATGGCCGACCTGACGCTCTCCGGCGATGTCGAGCGGTTACGTGCCGAAACCGGCGAAATCGATATCCTCGTCAACAATGCCGGGATGGGCACCGTCGCCCAGCCGGCGTTGCAGCGGCGGTTTCTCGATCTCAGCGAAAGCGAATGGGACCGCGGCATCGATGTCAGCCTGAAAACCGCCTTTTTGAGCACGCGCGGATTTCTGGCCGGCATGGTGCAGCGCGGCCATGGGCGCGTCGTCAACATGGCCTCGGTGACGGGGCCTTACGTATCCAATGAAGGCGAGGCCGCCTATTCCGCTGCCAAGGCCGGCATGGTCGGCCTGACGCATGCGCTTGCCCTGGAGGTCGGCCGCAGCGGCGTCACCGTCAATGCCGTGGCGCCGGGGTGGATCGCGACGGGCGCCTCGACGCCGGAGGAACTTGTCGCTGCCCGGAACACGCCGCTAGGCCGCGCCGGCAGCCCCGCGGAAGTCGCGGCCGCCGTGCTGTTCCTGGCATCCGACGCAGCCAGTTATGTCAACGGCACCGTTCTCGTCGTGGACGGCGGCAACATCCTGCAGGAACGCAAGGGCTGACCGCGTGCGCGAAAGCCAAAATGTAGGGAAATGGTAGCGGGAGACCGTTCTCTCCGCTTTCAACACTGCCCACAATCCCATTCGAATTGTTTGCCGCCGCCTAGCAGAGGCCGATGCACAGGATGTAACAGCACGGTTGTCTTGAGTGGCGCGAGGCGGTCGCTTGGGTTAGGAACGCATTCTCGCTTCGCGCTCTGGGGCAAACGCCAATGATTTCAGACGACAAATTCATCGAACTCATTACAGCTGGAATAAACCGGCTAACAATGGAGAGCGCCGAGGTCCAGTGGAATGTGAAGATCGACCGTCGGCAGTTCGACGTTCTCGCCACCATTCAGGCAGGACTTTATCACGTGCTGATCGGGTTCGAGGTCAAGCACAAAAAGCGATCAATCTCGGTTGAGATGATGGATGCCTTTGTAACCAAGGCCAAGGATGCGAAAGTCCATAAGGCGGTTTTCGTTAGTACCAGCGATTATCAAGAGGGTGCAATTCGAGTTGCAGAGCGCCACGATGTTGATCTCTTCAAGATCACCTTCCCGACCAATGACTTTAGGCTCCCTCCCATCACTGTGTTGGCTGGCGATGGGTCGCCACCATTCATGGTACAACCCGAGGTACGAGACCTAGGGGAGACAGATGCCCATCGGGTTGTTCGCGTTACGCTCGAATACGACGACGGCTCGAAGACAAATCTGCCTAGTGAGCCTTCGCAGATGAACTACTATCTCCAAAAGACGTCGGTTGAGGGAGGGGGAAGTTTGCTCGATGTGGTGCAGCCGCAAGCTGCGCAACCGATTGCCGATGGTACATCGATCATTCGTAGGGTGGCGCTCGGTCGCGCAGTCATCTCACCAGACACCTACTTCGTCAGGTCCGGGATAGTTGCGGCTATCGAGGCGGAGATCGTGCGTATCCGCGCCCGTGTGCTGGATGCTGACGTCAGGGTGGAGTTGTCAGCTGTTTCCGCGCAGGTTTCATACGAGAACGTGTTGACCGGCCAGAAATTTGAAACGGACCTTTCGACATTGCCGCTTGGCGGGACGTCATTCGAGGCCGGAAAGTTCTATTTCCTATACCATCCCCTTCGCTACTACTACGTGGACGAGGTCGTCGGAGATCGTATTACCTTGTATCTCGTTGAGAGCTTTCAGGACGGCGAGCTGATCGCAGCGATCATGGAAACGAACGTTAAGCATTCGGTTTTCTATATACCGCTGACAGACAAGACGATCATTCGACGGTTGGAGGGGCGGCTCGCAAAAATGAAGGCTCGGTAGCTGAGGGCCAGTGCCCAATCGATAGGCGAAGATCGAATTGCACTGAGTGTTGCGGGGATGTAGCGAGACAATGCACACCCGGAACGGAGACCTCTCGACCAGCCGCACGCTCGGTCTCGTCGCAAAGTCAAAGAGCCTATGCATGCCAGTGAGTTGACGAGTTCATGTCCGTAAAACCGGACCCATGTCCTCGGCTTGAAAATGAGAACTCATTCCTCTGTAGGGACACGTTCCAAGCGTGAGCACGTCCCGGAAGTGGCCATGAACGTCTCTGATGCAGAAGCTTTGATCCCGGCTCGATTTTAGTTCGCATGCTAGGCATTAATCCGCCATGCCTTGATAGCGGGGCATTGGTTTTGGCCTCCCTCGAAAACAGGGAGACGGAGAGACACTGACGACAAAAGCCATGCCGAATGCGATGCTCGTCGCGGCGTGAAATCAATTTCACATGCTCGCGGGAGTATATCACTCAGCCAACACTGCTGGCCGTTGTGGACTAGCTGCTGGTGCAACAGTAGACCAGTTGGCCCTCATCCAAGCACTTTGGCTCGATGTTCCCAACCTTGGTTGTTGAGACGACGGTAATGTCGCCGTTCTGGCTCTTTTTGCACTCCATGCACTGCGATTTCGAGGCGCACAACTTGTCGATTAAGGCTGCATAGGTTGGCGCACTTGTGTCCAAAAAGAACAGCTTCCCAAGCAAGGCTTGGTCTTGATCGGAGCCTTGGAGCTGTATCGAAAGATGTGCGTTTTTATCCTTCTCCAGCTGCGCTACCAAGTTCCTCAGTTCACCGCTATGCGAAACTGACCGTGGCGGACTTGGCGCGCTAAATTTGTACAAGGCATAGAAAATTAGCCCCCCGAAAACAAGTATAAATAATACCGCAATAAGTCCGGAAAAAACGGGACCTATCTGCGAGAACGAAAAGCCAAGCCTGTCGCTGCCGTATTGATAAAACAGGTAGAGGGCGAGACCCGGAATGCCGAAGCTGACCAGTGCAGTTACTATCTGTGCCATTGGACTACCGCTATTTACAAGTTCCGTTTTTACTGGAGCTTTGCGCGATTATCATAATGTGAAAGTCGTTCAATTCTGCGTCAACACAGCCCTCCTTGTTGAAATTTTGAACCATGCCTTCGAGGAATAATGAGTTCGTGAAGATGGCCCCAAATTTGTCGGCCAGTTCCTTGAACCGCTCCGGGGGCACGGCTGTGGCGGCCACGGTGGCAAGAACACTGGCAGTTACTGGTTCTTTGCTCCACGCTTCGAGCGCGCTGAAAGCTGTCTTGGGAGATGCAAAATCAATCTTATAGCCCGCAGCCTGCCACTTACTTGGATCGGCGAAATCACCGGAGGCGTCAGATGCCGGGAAATTAATGGTGCAATAATCAGCACTCTCGCTTCGGGAGCAACTGCCGGCACCTGCAGCCTCTGCCTCATGCTGGTCGCATTTGCACGTCTTGGCGATTACCGCACTGTTCAAAGACCCAAGCACAAGCGCTGTGGCGTAAAAAAATCGGAGCAAACGCATTGCCGCCTCCCTCAAAGCGGGTTTGAAATTAGTTGTAGAAGAAGTTTAGGACAAGCCACACGCCGGATTATGCACTACCGACTTTCGGGCATGTCTTTGTGGGAATTTGACGGGGCGAAAGCAATTTGGTCGGTATGCATGACCCCGCCCTTCAGGGTGCTCAGCTTTCGCGAGAGAGCGGGCGATTAGACAAGGGGCGAGGGCTGGATGCCGGACACAACATTCAAGGAAAAATCTCATCGCCGCCGTTCCCTTCGAGAGGACCCAATACGACGTGGTGAGATAGCGCAAAAGATTGCAAGCGCGATCAATGCCACCGTTTCGAACGAAATCATCTCCGGCATGCATGAGCCGGTGATCACGACATCAATAAGAAACAAACTGGAAGAGATGTCGCAACGTGGCGATCTGAACATTCAGGGATATTCCCTTGCCGTCTACGGATGCGAAGCAGTGGCAATGGGGAAGTCGTCACAGGAGATAACGACCGGGATCGATCTCTATTTTGGCGTCGAGATATCTGATGATGACTACGTTTCCAAGGGTTTGCTGATACAGGCGAAGAAGGCCAATCAACTGCGAGGGGAAAAGCTTATAACCCAGTGTGCAAAAATGACCCGGCTTAACCCGGAAGCTTACGTCTGGATTTATGAACCCGAAGGCGTCCGCATACTTTCGGCGTCGAGTATACTCGGGCGACGCGAGACCAGCGTCGCCAAACTCAAGCGGGAGGATATGGTGGATCATATAGACGCAATTCTGGAATGTTCCAAAGGCTCACCATTTCTTGCTCTGCCCACCGGACCAAACAAGCGAGCAGCGCTTAGTGAAATGATGAACCAATTGCATGCCAAAGCGGCCTTGGAACTGGTTATCTCCCGCAGTTAGACATCGATCTAGCCGATAGCGCCCGTCTGTTACGATAGGTCTGCGGTCGATTTAGTTCGTATGCTAGGCATTAATCTGCCATGCCTGATGGTGGGAAACAGGTTGTGGTCCTCCCTCGAAATAGGAGACCGAAGATGTTCCAACCTCTACCGTTGTTTGACGCAGCCAATCCGACTTTCCGGATACTGGCGTCCGATCACAAAGCCCCGACCATCGAGCCACTGCACACGTCGCCATGGGTAGCTATGTCCGCGATGCAGAAGGGTATCCGCCGGGGTGATGTCGATCTTGCCACCCGCGCCGCTGCTGCCCTCTTGAAGGCCGATCCGGCGAAGCTATGGCGGCGTATGGCGGGCATCGCCTTCGAGGATGTGGGTCTGGCGTCGGTCGAGACGGTCAGATTGGTCGTGGCAGCCACGGCAGGCAAGACCTTCCGTCAGCGGTTTGGCGGGGAATGGGTTGTGGCATCGCTGCTGGTCGAGCGCCTCTGTGCTACCCCGAAATGCAGGGCGAGTGATGACCTGTTTCTCTCGGTAAGTTACAATCATGAGCTTGCCGAGTTACGGGCCTCTCTGGCAGGCGAAGACCTTCCCGAGCACCTTTGCCGCATCAAGGAGCGTGGAGCGCTTCTGGGAGCATCCCTCGCGGCGCTAAACGCCTCTGGCGTCAGGTGGGAGGGGCACGTCACGGGCAAGGTAACCGACGCCAAGGAGCGCAAGGCTTTGGGAGCCTCGGTGTTGTTAACGATGGTAGCGGGAGAGCGCTACCGCCTTTCCCCCCACTCATCCAGCTGCCAGTTCCGGCTTCGCTGCAATGGGTGAGTTGAGGCTATCGTATTTGGCTTTTAGATGCCATCAGCATCCAGAAATTGGCTTTGCGACGCACGACTCCGCGGCATTTCTCACCCGGTTTCATTTGGTATCGATCACATCGAAACCAGTATCGCTGGAACCGGACTGGTCGTCATCATATGGCGCCCTTCGCCGGGGGCTGTCGGTCCCGCATCCGCCTTACGGCGGCGCTATGCTGATGCTCCTTCGGCCGCCCCTGTTGAACCGGTCTCAGGGCCACGAACCTGCTCCAGCACCGAACTGACTTGTTTGCGCTTACGGACATTTCGGTGCCTCCACTTTGTACGCCCTTTTCACATTGGTCAGGAGAGCAGTGGGCTCTCCCGACGGAGAGTCCGAGAAGGGCCGGATTTTCAGCGACCGGTTGATAACGGAAAGAGAGGAGCAAAGCCTTTGCTCTCCTGCCGAAGGATCGCACCTACGGCGTGTGATCGTCAGCGGCCCGTCGGGAGCGAGCGCCGATTTTGGGCCCGACTCGAGGCGTATGCGCACGGGTGAAGCCTTCCGGCTCCCGTTTGGTTACGCCCGTGACAAATTGGGTGGCTGCGAAATATCCGATAGGGGCTCATTATCGTCCAGGTGCCTCTCCGACCGTGTCGCAATCGACAAGCGGTCCTAAGTGAACCTTATAAGCTGCAACGTGCGCGCTTGCAGGCAAGCCGGCAATTTCATTCACGAGCTTGCTTCGGATCGCGTTTGCAAAGTCGGCTGTGCTCGCGACGGTGACAATGAACGTCCCGGAACCGCCAATAACACAGCTCTCATAATAGAACTCAACAAAGCCCGGCCCAAAGCTATCGAGCGTGTCGTGTGCGTGCAGCGAGATCACCAGTCCATTGATGGTCACGCCGTCGGCTATGAGCGCGTCGTGCACCGGTTGCAGAGGTAGACCGGCATTGTTGGGCCCGTCTCCAGAAACATCGATGACTTGGCGATCGCCTGCGGGCCCACCCGCCAGCAGCTTGCCCGCCAACAGAAGCGCCCCCGAGATTGATGTGCCGAGCCCTCTGACGATTGGTTGGGCCCGCAGCGCCTGGGCGAAGGCGGCGGCATCTTCGGGCCCTTCTAGAATAGTCCATGGAATGCGCACGCTCTGGTGGTTCGGGCCTGCCCATTCGACATAGGTTATGCCAATTCTGCCGCGCCGGCCGGATTTGATTGACTGCCAAACTTTGGCATCCTGGAACGCTTCGATATAGCCTTGCCGCTGCAGCCGTTGTTCCGCCTCGCTCATTGAAGAAGATACGTCGACGCTCAGAACCAGTTCGAGATCCACCGAGGCAACCGGCTCCGCCGCGGCCGACATCGACATTGTTAAGCTTACCGCGACAGCGAACAGTCGGCCTCGTGCCTGTCCTGTTTGTGCAGCGCGGCGTGGAACGAAGCACATCATCTCAGCGCGTCAACTCGATGGTCGATCGGAAGATGCTGCCGGCGACTTCGTCTGCCATCACCCGTTTGGGTGTATGGGTGAATATTAGGACTGCGCTTCTGCTATAATGTCGGCCGAATCCAGCGCCAACGTGCTGAGATTTCTGCCTGTCCAACCGCGGAGATGGTGGATGCCTGAGGAGGCAATGAAAGTTTGTTACGACGCCCTTGGCACCGGCACGCGAAGGGCGGCCGCCGAAGATTGTCTCTTTACGAAAGATTCAAAGCTACCTACTGCCCGGCCAGGATGGCCAGGCGTACCTATCGTCGCTCTTCGTTACGTCCCGCAAGCGGCGTAGATTGACTTGCTGTACTGAATTTCACCCATCTGTGATATCGTCGCGCGTGAGTGGTAACTCGTCCAAATGAAGGTGGGTTCGAATGGCTGCCGACGCAATCGCACTTGCCATAGAGGCTTGCTACGACGCCGCTTTCGAATTTGAGCGGTGGCCGGGAGCACTGCAAGGACTTGCGGATTCACTGGGCGCGAGTAGCTGCGCTCTCCGCACCTGCGAACAAGCGCACCCTTTTGCGGCCGATCAGCGTAATAAAGTCGGCCGCGTGCCGGACTCGACGGAACATGCTCAATTTTCGGCTCTTTGGCACGAGCGGATCGGAGACGCTCCGAGTCCACATCTTGAGAGGCCGCAGCTGCTGGCGAAACCCCCGGTCAGTTTCACCGTCGAGGACGAAATCACAACTCCGGAGGAACGGAAGGTTCTGCCTTATTATCGAGAGATCGCCCGTCCTGGACACCGAGAATGGTGGGCCTCCGTCGGCACAGTGGTGAACAACCGCAAATGGTGTGTGTCGCTGTACCGCGATGCTCATATCGGACCGTTCTACCCGAGCGAAGCTGACCATTTCCTGAGGGTGGCGCCGGACTTGAGCCGGGTCATCAGTGCAGCAGAGAAGTTCGGGGAACTGTCTGTCGGTCCGAGCCTAGTTACTCTTGATCGGCTCAATTGTGGCGCAGTGCTGCTAGACAGTCGTGGATGCGTGAAGCGGTTTAACGAACGCGCAGCGGCCCTGTTCGGCTCCGACCTCGTTGTCCGACACGGCCGAATCCGCGCGATCGATCAGCCGAGTGACGCCCGTCTTCAGGGCTTCCTCAGAGCCGCCGTTTCGGTTGTGTCGGTTCGGTCCAAACCTGTCGTCATTGCACGCCAGGGTTCCCCCTGGCTCATAGCGGAGGTGATGCCCATGACTGCACTAGGGCTTGTTGAGATTCATCGTGAGTTTATGACGGCGGCAGCGAGATGGATGATGGCACTGAAACTCTGG
>NZ_VFTW01000016.1:0-138368 GCF_006440815.1 Mesorhizobium sp. B2-8-3 | reverse complement strand
CAGCACGAATCGTTCCATCAAAAGCTTGAATCACGACCAAGCCAAGATGGGAATCCTGAATATCAACAAACCTTAGGCCAGTCGGCGAAAGTGCGCGATGGCCTGCCCAAGGATGTCAAGGCGTTGTGGCCCGAAAGCATCGGGGCGTAGGCGGCGTGACAGGATTGCAGCAGCGCCGGCCCACACTCCGCGAACTCTAATGGGCGGTTTGTGAATGTTCTCCGCCTGGCATTGATATGCCACCCAAAGCCTCCCCAGCCTCCGCCGCTTCTCCATTCTTCGCGAGGTCGCCAAGGGAGATGATGCCGACAAGCCGTTTGTCGCGGTTGAGAACGGGAAGCCGGCGCACCTGCAAGTCGCCCATGTTCGCAAGGACATGCTCGATATCCTCGTCATCGAAGCAGTATTTGATGTCCCCAACGCTCATGACGTGGCGCACCTTGGCATCCGGCCCATTGCCCAACGCTACGCCGCGGACCACGATATCACGGTCGGTGATCATGCCAACCAGCCGATCGTTGTCGCCGACGGGCATCACCCCGGTATCGAGGCTGCCCATCATCTGGGCTACATCTCGAATCGAGTGTTCAGGATTTGCGATTTTGACGTCCCTCGTCATGCAGTCGCCGACTTTCATGGCAATCTCCTATCGGTTTGCAAAAGACCCCCGCCGGATCGCTGTGACGACGGAACGAACTGTTCAACGATAACGTTCCACCAATTCACCCGCGGGTCCGCTTTTCGCGGCGTTCCGCATCGGGAAGTCGACCCGCGCGCATCGCGTCTATCCAGCCGCAGACGTAGGTCGCGCGCGTCCAGGTCGACCCGCCGGAACCAGAAAGCAGCCTAATTGCTTCGTCTGAACTTACGGGTGCGGCGCGATTGGGCCATGCGTTTGCGATAGATCAAAGCCTGTTCGCGGTTTGCCGGGTAGTGGTGGCGGCCGGTTTCGCAACGACCGGAATGAACCGGTGCAGGCATCGACGCGTTGTGCTTCAGCCGGGCTTGCTTGTCAAAGCGGAGCGCAAGGCAGCAAGTGCCAAGGGTGTATGGAGCTGTCGGGACAAGGCATAGCCAACGGCTTTGCCGGAACCTGGAAATCGTCGGCCGAATACGCGCTTACGAAGATGAATGAGATGGCTTGGTGCTCCAAAGCGTCGGCGACCGGTGCGGCGGCATTTCTTTCCGCCACCAGCTATTCGTCTTCGGCCATCAACAGCCGGCGGGCGCCGACACCCGGGCCTCGTGCTGCTTGAGTGGACGGGTTGAGAAACGGTTCCATCTTGTCGGCCAGCGGGCAGTTAACTGCGCGCTTTAATTCCAGGCGAAGAACGCTTGCTGGCGCTGTCGGCGATCCAGTCCGCAAGGCTGCGCGCAAAGCTTCGCGGCACGATCATGACGCAGCTGGTCTCGCTCGTGCGCAGGACAAGCACCGGTACGTGATGCAAGGCCGTTTGAATTGCGCGGCCCGGCGCTGCGCTTGGCGCGCGCCAGTCGACTGCGATGCAGCCGGAGAGGATTTCCAGGATGCGCGCGCCGCTCAAGCTGAAGCGCACGCGTCCCTCGCCGAGGGGAACCGAACAGCCCAGTTCGGGATCGATCGCGGGCTGCGGCGGTTTTGCATCCGTCTCCATCATCAGCCAGAGACGGCGGGGGGAGACCCGAACGATGAGCGTGTCGGCATGGCGGACCGTCTCGCCGACCGAGACCGGCAGGGCAGTGCCCAGCATTTGGGAAACGTTCAGCTCAAACCGGGCCAGCATCCCGTCCCAGCCCTCGACCTGAACGATCGGGCAGTCGGACCTCGACAGAGTGAAATCTTTCGATACCAGAGCCTCAGCCATGCAGCCGCTCTCCTTTCGGATCCAGGAAGACGGGCGAGACGATGCGGGCGCGAACGGTTTCAGCCTTCATCGGATAGGCAGCGAGGACTTCGCTTCCCTCCACCGCGACATCGCCTGCCAGCAGGGCGAGGCCGACATAGCGGTCGAGCTCCGGGCTGAACGTCACCGACGTTATCCGGCCGCGTCCGTGCCCGGCGACGGTATCGCCGGGCATGAACAATATCGCACCGCCACGAAGGCGCTTGCCCTCTTCGGTGCATTCCAAGCCAACCAGGCGCTGACGGTCGGAAGCTTGAAATGCCGGACGCCGCCGCAAGACATCACCGACAAAACCTGCGCGTTTTCCGACCATGCGGCCAAGACCGAGATCGTCGAGTGCGGTGCGGCCATCGATTTCGGGTCCGGCGACATGGCCCTTTTCGACCCGCAGCGCGCCCAGCGCCTCGACCCCGTAGGGTCTCAGGTCGAAGGGCGCGCCCGCCTCAAGCAAATGGCGCCAGACCGTCTCGCCGGCAGTTGCGCCGACATAGATCTCGTAGGCGCGTTCACCTGAATAGCTGAGGCGCATGATCCGCAACGCCCGTCCGCCGAACTCGCCTTCGGCAAGGCCCATATGCGGCAGCGCATCGTTTGAGACGTCGAGTTGCGGAAAGGCGGCGGCAAGGATATCGCGGCTCCTCGGTCCGGCGACCGACATCGCCGCCCATTCGTCGCTGACCGAGGTGACGGCGACGCGCAGATCCGGCCAGGCGGTGTCGAGCAGGAATTCCAGCCGCGACAGGACATCCGCCGCCTTGGCGGTCGAGGTGGTCATGAAGAACCGGCTTTCCGACAGCCGTGTGGTAGTGCCATCATCGAAGACGATGCCATCATCGCGCAACATGACTCCGTAGCGGGCGCGGCCGACCGGCAGCTTGGCAAAGCCGTTGGCATAGACACGGTCGAGGAAAATGGCCGCATCCGGCCCTTGCACGTCGATCTTGCCGAGGGTTGAAATGTCCATCAGCCCCGCGGCCCCGCGCACCATGCGCATCTCGGTGATATAGGCTTCGTTCACGTCGCGGCCGGCGGCGCGGTAGAAATACGGACGCATCCACAGCCCAACCTCGAGCATGTCGGCGCCATTCGCCACATGCCAGTCATGCATCGGCGTAAGGCGAAACGGCTTGAAATGGTGGCCGACGGCGCGGCCGGCGAGCGCGCCGATGGCGACGGGCGCGTAGGGTGGTCGAAAGGTCGTGGTCCCGGTTTGCGGGATCGTCTCGTGGCGCAGCGCCGCCATGGCCGAAAGTGCTGTAAAATTGCTGGTTTTGCCTTGATCGGTGCCCATGCCGAGCGTGGTGTAGCGCTTCAGGTGCTCGACCGATTCATAGCCCTCGCGATGCGCCAATTCGATGTCTTTGGTGGTCACATCCATCTGGAAATCGACAAAAGCCTTTCCGCGGCCGACAAAGGGGATTGCGCGGAACGCGTCGGGAGCGGCTTCGCCGAGATCGAGCCTCGCGGGAGCCGGTGCGGCTGCCGATTTTCTGCAGAAAGCTGCGGCTTCGATACCGGCATGGTGTCCGCCGTCGATGGCGTCGGCGGTCGAGAAGCGGCCCATCATTGCGCCGGCGCCAAAATGCCCTGCCGGAAAGCCGCCGGGAATGAAGCCGTCCACGTCGTCGCGATAGACGGGTTTGACACCGAGATGCGCGGTGAGATGCACGGTCGGTGACCAGCCGCCGGACACGCAGAGGAGGTCGCAAGCGATCTCTGAGTTGCCACCCGGCCCGGCGAGCTTTACGGCTTTGACTGCATGGCCGCCACGCAGGCCGGCGATTTGGGTCCCTGATCGGATCGTCATGTTCAGGCGCCTGGCTTCCGCGGCCAGAGCGGCGGTCAGGTCGCCGCGCTGATCCGCGACCGTCACCTCCGCACCGGCGGCAGCAAGATCGAAGGCGGTCCGATAGGCGCCGTCATTGGTGGTGGCAACCAGGATCCGTCGGCCGGACAGAACGGCGAAGCGGTTGAGGTAGGCCCGGGCGGCCGATGCCAGCATGACACCAGGCCGGTCATTGTTGGAGAACACCAGCGGTCGCTCGATGGCACCCGCCGCAAGGATGATGGAGCGGGCGCGAAGCATGGTGAAGACCTGCCGCGCAGCGCCTTCCTCGGCCGGATCGTCGTTTCGTTCGATCAGACCTAGCGTGTTGCCGTCATAGGTGCCGAATGCCATCGTCTTGCGCAGCATAGCGACGTTGGGCAGGCCCATGAGTTCGGCCTCGGTCGCCTTCAGCCAGGCTGCCGCCTCGCCATCGGGGCGCTCCGACAGCAACTGGCCGCCGAGCAGAAAATCCTGCTCGATGAGGGCGACCCTGGCGCCCGCGGCCGCCGCCGCGCGCGCCGCCGAGAGGCCGGCCGGGCCGCCGCCGACGACGGCGACGTCGGCGAATGCATGCCGCGTCTCATAGCGGCCGGGATCGGGCTCGGCGCCGGCTCGGCCCAGGCCTGCCGCCCGGCGGATGAAATGCTCATAGAACATCCAAGCGCGCCGCGATGGCCCCATGAAGGTCTTGTAGTAGAAGCCGGCGGAAAGGAACGGCGCAAACAGCCCGTTGATGCTCTGCAGGTCAAAGCCGAGCGAGGGCCAGCGGTTCTGGCTTTCGGCGATCATGGCTTGCGCCAGTTCGAGCGTAGTTGCCGGCATGTTGGGTTCGCGTCGTCCACCAGCCCCGAGCGTGACCAGCGCGTTCGGTTCTTCGGGTCCGGCCGAAAAGATGCCGCGCGGCCGGTGATACTTGAAACTGCGTCCGGTGAGTGTGACGCCGTTGGCCAGCAGGGCCGAAGCCAGCGTGTCGCCTTGATAGCCATACAGCTTGCGGCCATCGAAGCTGAAGTCGATCGGTTGCGCACGATCGATACGGCCACCGGCCGGCAAACGTCTGTCGCTCGAGTTCATGCTTCTATTTCCTGGCGAAGCCGACGGAGAGGATGGAATGGTTGCGGGTGTCGCGTTCGACGACCAGCCATTGCCGGCAGCCGGTCGCGTGTTGCCAGAACTCGCTATGTGGCCCGGGCGGGTTTTTGCGCACATAAACATAACGGTACCAGGACTCCGGGTCCGGATCGTCATGACGCGGACGCATAACTGAAGCGTCGCCGCCATAGCGGAACTCGTCATGATCGCGCGGGCCGCAGCACGGACATTCGATGCGAAGCATTCGTCTTGCTCCTATTGCAGCCAGGCCGCGGGGCCGGCTCCAGCCTCGTCGAGCGTGTGGCCGGTACGGAAACGGTCGAGCCCATAGGCGGCGATCAATGGATGCGGCTTGCCGGTCGCCAGCGTGTGCGCAAAACACCAGCCAGAAGCCGGTGTCGCCTTGAAGCCGCCATAGCACCACCCACCGTTGAGATAGAGCCCATCGATCGGCGTCGGGCAGATGATCGGGCTGGCGTCGGGCGTCATGTCCATGACACCGCCCCAATGGCGCAGCAGCCTGACGCGCGAGATGCAGGGCATCAGCGCGATCGCGGCCTCGGCCACCTCGCGCACGACGCCGAGATTGCCGCGCTGGGCGTAGGAATTGTAGCCGTCGAGATTGCCGCCGAAGACAAGCCCACCCTTGTCGGACTGGCTGACATAGAAATGATCGGCGCCATAGGCGACGACATGGTCGACCAGCGGCTTCAGCGGTTCGGTGACGAAAGCCTGGAGCACGTGGCTTTCGATCGGCAGTTCCAGGCCGGCCTTCTGTCCGAGCACTGAGGTGTGGCCGGCGACTGCCAACCCGACCTTGCCGGCGCCGATGCGGCCCTTGCTCGTCTCCACGCCGACGATCTTGTCACCGTCGCGGACGAAGCCGGTCACCTCGCAGTTCTGGATGATGTCGACGCCATGGCCGTCGGCGGCGCGCGCATAACCCCAGGCGACGGCATCGTGGCGGGCGGTGCCGGCGCGGCCCTGCAGGATCGCGCCATGGATCGGGAACCGCGCCGTGTCGGAGAAATCGAGATAGGGCACGAGCCGCCGCACCTCCTCGCGGTCGAGAATGTCGGCATCGATGCCGTTCAGCCGCATGATGTTGGCGCGATGGCTGAACGTGTCGAGCTGATCCGCCGAATGGGCGGTGACGATCTGGCCGCGCTGCGAAAACATGACGTTGAAATTCAGCGCCTGCGACAGGCCTTCCCATAGCTTGACCGAGAATTCGTAGAATTGGGTGTTGCCGTCGAGCAGATAATTGGAGCGGATCACCGTGGTGTTGCGGCCGACATTGCCGCCGCCGATATAGCCCTTCTCCAGCACGGCGACATTGCGGATGCCGTGGTTCTCGGCGAGATAGAAGGCGGTGGCCAGCCCATGTCCGCCACCGCCGACGATGATCACATCGTAAGCCGTCTTCGGCTCTGCCGCGCGCCACGCGCGCTGCCAGTTCTTCTGGCCGGACAGGCCGTTACGGAAAATCGAGAACGCCGAATAGCGCGACATGTTCATGGTCTAGCGGACGATCGAGCCGGCCGGAGTGCGGGTCAGCACTTCAGCGCCCGCGTCGGTCAGCAGCACGGTGTTTGAAATGAAATGGTCGCCGCGGCCGGTGCCCATCAGCCAGGACAGGATATGGAAGCTCATCCCCGTCTCGATCTCGAGATCGGAATCGTGCCTCAGGCCGGTCACCGAGTTGCCGCCGGTCCAGGATGGCGGCTGGCCGATGCCGACCAGGTAGCCGCAATGGTGGCGGCGATAATGCGAGAGACCTGCTTCGTCTGCGGCGCCCTGCCAGGCACCATAGACGTCGCGCGCCTTGACGCCAGGCTTGAGCGCCTTGAGGACGGCATCGAATGCTTTGGCTGCGACCTCGGCCATCGCCGCGTCTTCATCCTTGATGCTGCCGATGCGGATCAGCCGGCCGAGCGGCGCGTGATAGCGCGAGATGCAGCCAGAGAGTTCGACGAAGACCGGCTCGCCGGCGCGGTAGATGCCGTCGCCCCAGGTCGTATGCTCTTCGCCAAGCCTGGCGGCGGGACGGATGAACGGGCCGAAGCCGGGCGCGTGGCCGCCGGCGCGGATCATCGCCGCCACGCATTGGGCAGCGACCTCCTGCTCGACAGCCCCGTCGGAAATCGCCGCGATCGCTGCACCGGCAGCGGCATCCGTAACCTTTGCAGCGCGGCGCATCAGCGCCTGCTCCTCGGCACTCTTCACCAGCCGCATCCTGTCGACCAGCCCGGAGACATCGCTCCATTTGGCGTTGGCCTGCGCCTCGAGCTTCAGGGCGAGGCCGTGGCTGAGGCCCGACGTCCAGTGCTCGAGACCGATGCGCTTGCCCGTCAGGCCAAGCTCGGCAAGGACACGCGCGGCAAGGTCGGCGGCCGTCTCGCTGTCGGAATGGCCGCGGAAATCCGCCGCCTTCACTTGGTTCTCGATCGTCACCTTTTCCATCGACCGGGTGACTAGAACCGGTCGACCGCCGAGCGGGATGATCAGGAAGTGTGGCGCGAAGTAGCCCCAATGGTCGAGGCCCGTGAGGTAGAAGATGTTTTCCGGCGCAGAGAAGATAGCTGCATCAAGTCCGCGCTCTGCCAGCGCTGTGCAGACCTTCGACAGGCGGCCGGCGATTTCTACTTCGGAAAAGGGATTGCGGTCCATTGGGTATCCTTGAAGTTACCGGCTGTCGGGTGGTGGTCAGTCAATGACGATGAGATCGCGGGCCACGTCGCAAAGCCGTTCGCCGCCGGCTTCGGTAACGACGAAGGATTCGGAAATGGCGACGCCGAAATCGTCGAGCCAGACGCCGGCCATGAAGTGGAAGCACATGCCGGGCTGCAGCTCGGTCTTGTCGCCAGGCCTGAGGCTTGCGGTGCGTTCGCCCCAATCCGGCGGATAGGCGAGGCCGACGGGATAGCCGACGCGGCTTTCCTTCTTCAGTCCGTTTCTGCGCAGCACCCCCTGCCAGGCGGCTTCGACCTGTTCACAGGTGTTGCCGGGCCGAGCCAGATCGAGGCCCGCATCGACGCCTTCGACGATCACCTTGGCCATGTCGGAGAGGGCGGTCGGCGGCTTGCCGAAATGCACGGTCCTGGTCAGCGCCGCGTGGTAGCGCCGCCGCACGCCGGCGATCTCGACGATGGCCAGCCCGCTGTCGGGGAGCGGCGCGTCCGACCAGGTCAGGTGCGGTGTGCTCGTGCCTTCGCCGACCGGCATCAGCGGACAGATCGCGGCGTAGTCGCCGCCGGCGCCCGGCACGCCCATGATCTGCGCATGATAGATTTCGGCAATCACGTGGTTCTGCGGCACGCCCGGGCGCATCTTTTCGATGGCGCGGTTCATGGCATTGCTGCAGATCGCGCCGGCCTGGCGGATCAACGCCAGTTCGGTGTCCGATTTCACCAGCCGGGCCCAGTTGACCAGGTCGTGGTTGTTGGCGAGGTTCGCTTCGGGCAGGCCGCCGACGAGATGGGCATGGCAGCGCGCCGTGTAATAGTGCGCATCCATTTCCACGCCGATCCGCGCCCGTCCCCAACCGCGTGTCCGGATCAGACCGGCGAGCTCGTCATAGGGATGCTCGACGGGCTGCTGCACCAGACGCTCCGAGAACGAAACGATGTTTTCTTCGGGCAGGCCGGTGGTCATGCAGGCGCTTCTGGCATCCTGCGCCCTGCCGAACCAGATCGGCCGATCTTCCTCCAGATGGACGAGCACGCACTGCGGCACGTAGAAGGAGCACCCATCATAGCCGGTCAGCCAGCACATATTTGCCGGGTCCTGACAGATGATGAGATCGAAGCCAGCCTTTTCCATGCGCCGCTTCACGCCTGCCAGGCGCCGTGCATATTCTGCCGTTGTGAAGCTGGCTGAGCCGCTCAAACCCGTTTCCCCTGACCGCCGCGTCAATTCGAGAAAAATAGCATAATTGTGCACAACTATCGGCTATTCGACCGTACACCCGATCCAAATGCGCGGACTTTTCAGGATTCGTACAGCGTGTCTTGCGATATGTCTAGATCAGTTGTATACGTCTTACATGCTCGCTGCGACGGAGGAGAAACGTCGTCCGAGCCAAGGCAATCGTCAAAAAGAAAAGGGGAATGCATGCTCATGTCACAGATATCTCGCCGCATGGTTGTGAAGGTGGTCGCCGGCTTTGCGCTCGCCGCGACCGCATTCACGGCGTTGCCGGCCCATGCGGAGACGACCCTCGAGCGGGCCAAGAAGGACGGCTACATCCGTGTCGGCTTCGCCAACGAGGCGCCGTTTGGTTTTGCGACGCCCGACGGCAAATTGATCGGTGAAGCGCCTGAGGTCGCCAAGGCGGTGCTTGCCAAGATGGGTATTGCGCAGGTCGACGGCGTGCTGACCGAATTCGGCTCGCTCATCCCAGGCCTGAAGGCCGGGCGCTTCGACATCATCGCCGCCGGCATGTTCATCAATCCGAAGCGGTGCGCCGAGATCAATTTCTCCGAACCGTCCTACGGTATCGGCCAGGCCATGTTGGTGACCAAGGGCAATCCGAAGGGCATAAAGGATTATTCGAGCATCAAGGATAATCCGGACCTCAAGCTCGCCGTGATGGCGGGCGCGGTCGAGGGCGGATACGCCAAGGATGCAGGTGTCGCGGCGGGGCAGATCGTCGCCTTGCCCGACCAGTCCAGTCTCGTCGCCGCCGTCCAGGCAGGGCGCGCCGACGCCGCCGCGCTTACCGCATTGTCGATCGCCGATATGGCCAAGAAGGCCGATGGCGTCGAATCGACCAAGCCCTTCGGCGAGGTTGCCGGCAAGTCGGTGAAGGGGCATGGCGGCTTCGGCTTCCGCAAGGAAGACACCGATCTGCAGGAAGCGTTCAATGCCGAACTGAAGAAATTCATCGGCTCGCCGGAACACATTGCGCTGGTCGAACCGCTCGGCTTCGGCAAGGACTATCTGCCCAATAAGACAACCGCGCAGCTCTGCAAGGGCGAATAAGTTCCCAACTGCTGGGCGGTGTGAGAGCGCCGCCCCCTTTTTTCCTCGGAGAAGCAGATGGGTATCCGCACGCTCGTTGGCATGCTGGTCGTCTCGCTGGCCCTGATCGCCGTGCTGGCCACGCAGGCAACATACAGCCTGTTCCTGCCGGGACTGCTGCAGGGCGCCGCCTTGACGATCGAGATCGCAGTCCTAGGCAGCCTACTGGCGGTCGTCATGGGCGTGCTCGCCGCGTTGGCACGCATGTATGGTCCGGCGCCGCTCAGATGGCTGGCGACGGTCTATGTCGAGATCTTTCGTGGCACCTCGGCGCTGGTGCAGTTGTTCTGGCTGTTTTTCGTGCTGCCGCAATTCGGCGTCACGCTCGACGCATTTCCCGTTGCCGTGCTCGCGCTTGGCCTGAATGTCGGGGCCTACGGATCCGAGTGCGTGCGCGGCGCCATCCAGTCGGTCGCGCGCGGCCAGTGGGAAGCGGGAACGGCGCTCAACATGAGCCGTGCGCAGATGCTGCGCCGGATCATCCTGCCGCAAGCCTTCATCGCCATGATCCCGCCCTGGGGCAATTTGTTCATCGAGCTGCTGAAGTCGACCGCGCTGGTGTCGCTGATCACACTGTCCGACCTCGCCTTCAAGGCGCAGCAGATGAACCAGAACACGTTCAAGACCATTCCGATCTTCACGCTGGTGCTGCTGATGTATCTCGCCATGTCGCTCACCGTCTCCATCGGCATGCGGCTTCTCGAAAGGCGAGCCTCGCTCGGCCTGGCACGAGGAAAGGCAGCATGATCTGGGATTGGAGTTTTGCCCTCGAGATCCTGCCGGTGCTGGCCCGCGCCGCCGTCATCTCCATAGAGGCGACGCTGCTTGGTTTCGCCATCGCGGCCTCGCTCGGCCTGATCCTGGCGGTGATCCGCATCGCCGTGCCATGGACAGGCTGGACGATCTCGGTGCTGGTCGAACTGATCCGCTCGACGCCACTGCTCATCCAGATCTTCTTTGTTTATTTCGTCTTTCCGAAATTCGGCCTTGTGCTCGACGCGTTCACGGCCGGTGTTCTGGCGATCGGTATCCACTATGCCGCCTACTGCTCGGAGGTCTATCGAGCGGGCTTCGACAATATCCATCGAGGCCAATGGGAAGCCTCGATCGCGCTCAATCTCTCGTCCTGGACGACCTTTCGCGACATCATCATTCCGCAGGCCATCCCGCCGATCGTGCCGGCACTCGGCAACTATCTCGTCGCGCTGTTCAAGGAGACGCCGCTGCTTTCGGCCATCGCCGTGCTGGAACTCATGCAGACAGCCAAGATCATCGGCTCCGAGACATTCCGCTACACCGAACCTATCACACTGGTCGGCCTGTTCTTCCTCGCGATGAGCCTGGTTTCGGCCGCGCTTATTCGTGCCCTTGAACGCCTGCTCAACCGGAGGAACGCGCGATGACGGAACAACCGATGGTCCGCTTCGACAATGTTTCCAAACGCTACGGCGCGTTGACTGTTCTCGACGGCCTGAACCTCGAAATCGCGCGCGGCGAGAAGGTTTCCGTCATCGGTCCGTCCGGTTCCGGCAAGACCACCGTGCTGCGCATGCTGATGACGCTGGAGACGATCAATGACGGCGTCATCTGGGTCGAGGGCGAGCCGCTGACGCATATGCAGCAGAATGGAAAGCTGGTGCCTGCCAACCTTGCTCACATCCGCCGCATCCGGGCGAAGATCGGCATGGTCTTCCAGTCCTTCAATCTGTTTCCGCACATGACGGCGATGGCCAACTGCATCGAGGCGCCGATAACCGTGCTTGGCATGAAGCGGGCCGATGCCGAGGCGAGAGCGGCCGAGCTTCTCGACATGGTCGGGTTGTCACAGAAGAAGGACCACTATCCTTCCCAGCTCTCCGGCGGCCAGCAACAGCGCGTCGCCATCGCCAGGGCGCTGGCGATGCGGCCCAAGATCATGCTGTTCGACGAGGTGACCTCCGCGCTCGACCCGGAACTTGTCGGCGAAGTGCTGCAAGTGATAAGGCAAATCGGCCGCGAGCATGATTTGACGATGCTTATGGTCACGCACCAGATGGGCTTCGCCAAGGAATTTTCCGATCGCGTCTGCTTCTTCTACCAGGGCAAGATATGCGAGCAGGGACCGCCAGGCGAGTTGTTCGGTGCCCCAAAGAACGAGCGGACGCGGCAGTTCCTGCACGCTGTCCTGGAGGCTGGATGACGCTCGAGACGGATGCCTCGGCCACCACCGCGATCGTAGACGCGCCACGACCGCTTTCGGTGCGGGAACGGTTCGAGCGTATCTATCGGATCCTGCGTGATCGCATCTGCCTGCTCGACTACCCGCCGGGAAGCCGGCTCTCCGAGGAAGAACTCGCACAGGAATTCGAGATCAGCCGCACGCCGGTCCGCCGCGTGCTGGCGCGCCTCGAATCCGAGGGTCTGGTTCAATCCGTCCACGGCGTCGGCACCATAGTCACCGATGTCAATATCGAGGAATTGCAGCAGGTCTATCACCTGCGTCTGGAACTGGCGCTTTTGGTCGGCAAGCTTTCGCCGATCCCGCGGACGGCCGCCGACCTGGACCGGATCCGGGCACTGATTGCACGCTGTGATTCCGATATGCTCAATCCGGATCAGCGGGCTTTCCTGCAGCTGAACATGGATTTCTTCTCCGAACTGACCGCCATGACAGGGAACCAGCCCCTGCGCGAGATCAGCGAGAGACTGTATTTCCAGGTGGCGCGTGTCGTCCTGAAGATGATGCCACAACTAGGTTTGGTGGAGGAGTTCACGGCCTTCCGGCGCGAAATGGAGGAGGTCCTGGCGGCGGCGGAGATCGGCGACTGGGAGTCGATCGGACACATCAGGCGTGCGCATATCTCAATGAGCTTTCGACGCATGATGCGGCATGGGGGTCATGCCAAGGACACGAACAGCGATCGCTTGGTACGGCAAGAAAAATAGTCCGAGCACTCGCCTGCTCAGGCGATTAACGACTCTTCCTTTGCCGAAGTTCGAACGAACCAACTGGCGCCTTGATGAACCTTTTGACTTTCGCCAATTTGAAGTTTGCCAGGTTTTTTCCTAGCCATCCCAATCCCTACCCCTGACGTGCTTCCCTGTTTTGTCCGCGTCGTCCACGTTATCCGACCCGAAGCGGACAACAGCAGGCGCTTTGGTCGCAGGAGCTTGGAAGTCGCAATTCTTTGGTGCCTGCGCCGGCTTCTACATTCATTGGATCTGATCCGCGAGCCGAGGGTCACGGTCGTCGACGGAGATGGTGTTATGGCCGATGATCCGTGCTGACACTCAGTTTGATGCCCTTGAACGAGCCGATGTCGCGTTCCGTCCTCGATGCGGCCTCGATATGACGTGAGATTTTGGGGGCAGGCAGGCTTAGCCGTCGAAAAAACAGCAAGCCAAGAAGTCCAATATGACGTTTGAATGGACCCACCAATTGGAAACGATATAAGCTCGACAATTCCTATTTCCATACCACAAACTGCTTTATGTTGTGAGTGTTACGGGCAAATCCTTGTATGCAATATCAACGGTGTCATCGTCCTTGACAGGTATCGTGGAAACGATATTGTTTTGATGCATCGACGCGACCAACGGCGCATTTTTGCCGTGATCGGCCGGCGGAGGAGCACTGATGAGGGGCCTCAACGGCAAGATTGCCGCAGTGACGGGCGCAGGTTCCGGCATAGGGCAGGCGGCGGCCAAGCGTCTTGCGGAAGAGGGGTGCAAGGTTGCCATACTCGACTGGAACGAGGAGAGCGCAAAGGCAACCGCGCAGCAGATCGCGCAGGCGGGCGGCGAAGCGCTGCCGCTGAAAGCCGACGTGAGCAACGAATCTCAGGTCGAGGCCGCTTTCAAGGCGATCGTCGCCAGGTTTGGCCGCCTCGACATTCTGGTTTCCAATGCCGGGATATTCTCCGGCGAACGCGACGGCAAAGTCGACGGGCTTTCCAAAGCGGTGTGGGACGAGATCGTTGGAGTCAACCTTACTGGCATGTATCTCAGCTGCAAACACGGCGTCGCCGCGATCAAGGCGACGGCCGGAAAGGGTGCGGTGGTGCTGACCGGATCGCCTACCGGCATGTCGGGCTGCACGCCGGCCAATGTCGCCTACGGCTCCAGCAAGGGAGGAGTGCATGGCCTGTCGCGCGTCATGGCTGTCGATCATGCGCCGGAAGGCATCCGGGTGAATGTGGTTGTTCCCGGTTTCACGTTGACCCCGATCGTACGGGAACTTGTTGCCGACCCTAAAGTCTATGAATGGCAGATACAGAACATCCCATTGAAGCGTGGCGCCGAGCCCGAAGAGATCGCAGGCGCTGTGGCGTTCCTGGCTTCCGACGACGCGTCCTATATGACCGGGTCCTTCATGTTCGTTGATGGCGGCCTGACCGCCATCTGACCCGGCTCCATCAAAAGAAGACGTGCAGACCGATAACGATCAAAAGGGAGGAGCAATTCACATGGCAATCACAAGGTTCAAGACGACTTTGCCGCTCGGCGCGCTGGCGCTGGCGCTCAGCGTGTCAGGCGCATTCGCTGAAGACATCACCATCGGCTTCGTCGCTCATGCGCAGGGCGACCCGTTCGTGCAGCAAATCCAGGATGGCGCGCAGGCCGCCGCCAACGATCTCGGCGTCAAGCTGGTGACAGCGCAACAGGCCGGCGGCGCACCGGAAGGGCAGCTGAAGCTGGTGCAGAATTTCGCCAATTCAGGCGCCCAGGGGATAGCGACGTCGGTGCCTGGCGAATCCATGGCCAAGGGTCTTAACGACACAATCTCGAGCGGCGTGCCGATCGTGCAGTTCAACCTGCTGTCGAAGGCGGTGAACGCACCCTATGTCGGTGAAAAATCGGTCGAGAGCGGCCGCGTTCTCGGTCGCATGGTGCTGGACAAGATCGGCGGCGAAAGCGCCAAGGGAACGGTCATCATCGGCAACTGCTTCCCCGGTTTCCCGGTTCTGGAAAATCGCGCCAAGGGTGTCGAGGAATCGCTCGCCAAAGCCTCCGGCATCAAGGTGCTGGGACCTTTCGATGTCAAAGTTTCGGCGGTCGACAACTACAATCATTGGGAACAGCTCTATAGCGCAAATCCTGACGCTGTGGCCTTGATCGGCCTTTGCGCGCCGGACGTGACCAGCCTCGGCAAGCTCAACGCCGCCAATGGCGACAAGTTCGTGGCCGGCGGCTACGATCTGACGGAACTGAACCTCAAGGCCGTCAAGGAAGGCCACGCTTACGTGACCATCGGCCAAAGCGCCTTCGTGCAGGGCTATCTGCCGGTCGCGCTGCTGGTCAATGCGATCAAGGGCGGCAAGAAACTGGATCCAGGCTTCTACAATGCCGGTTCGCAGATCGTGACCGCCGACAAGGTCGACATGGGCAACGGCCTGACGCCGATCTCTTTCGATGAGGCACAGAAGCTGGCGGCCGATCCGAAAGCGACCGCGGCCTATTACAAGGCCTGGACGCAGACGCTCACTGCCGACATGCTGTCGGCGACGCCGAAGCCGATTTCCGCGGAATCCGAATAAGCACCGCATCGTTTGAATGAAAGCGGGGTGGCGGAAGCCGCCCCCGATTCTGTCTGGGTCCCTTGCAAAGCACAGATGTCCGACCGGCCCATCATATCCGTGCACAACCTCGCCAAGCATTATGGCGGCGTCATTGCGCTCGACGATATGAGCCTGGCGGTGGAACGCGGCACCATCCACGCCGTGGTCGGTGAGAACGGCGCCGGCAAGTCGACCCTCATGAAGGTGCTGGCCGGTGTCGTCAGACCGGACAGCGGAACCATAGAACTTGACGGCACCACTGTCGCCATCGACGGACCGAACGCCGCACGCCAGCACGGCATTGGCATGGTGTACCAGGAGCTCAGCCTCTTTCCGGAGCGCTCGGTTCTGGCCAATTTGTTCGTCAACCGCGAGCCGGTGCGCCGCGGCCTCATCTCCAACACGGTTATGGAGGAACGATGCCGGCCGCTTCTTGACGAATTGGGGCTTCATGTCGACGTGAGGGCACCGGTCAACCGTCTGAGCATAGGTGAACGGCAGCTTGTCGAACTGTGCCGGGTGCTCCTTGAAAATCCCCGCCTGCTCATCCTGGACGAACCGAATTCGGCTTTGAACCAGCGCGAGACCGAGAAGCTGTTTGCGGTGCTGAAACGCATCCGCGAGCGCGGCATCACCATGATTTACGTTTCGCACCGGCTGGAAGAGGTTTTTTCAATCTGCGACCGCATCACCATAACCCGCAACGGTCGCGATGTGCTGACCGGGGATCGTTCAGCGCTTACCATTCCAGAAGTCATCGAAGGCATGATCGGACGCCAACGCGAGGCGCTGTTTCCGCCTGCTCTGCCTGCCAGAGCCGGAACTGCGAAAGAGATCGCCGTCAGCGGGCTCGGCGGCGGCAGGCTGCGTCAGATCGATTTCACGGCTCGGTCGGGCGAGGTCGTGGGTTTTGCCGGGCTCGAGGGATCCGGCATTTCAGACCTGTTCGATATCCTGTTTGGACTGCGCAGGGCGCGCAGGGGGGAGGTCCGCTTTCCCGACGGCCGTGGACTTCCAAAAAATCCGACGGATGCGGCCCGCCGCAATGTCTGCCTGGTGCCGGCAGACCGCCGCCGCAACGGTCTGATGCTCGACAAGTCGATCCTGTTCAACATTTCCAACATCGTGGTGGGCGCGCGAGACGACGGCCCGTCGTGGTTCTCGCCAAAAGTCGCCCTGGGCCGCGCTGGCCGCCAGATCGAGGCTTTGCGCATCAAAGGCCGACCGCACGCACTGACGAATTCGCTGTCGGGCGGCAACCAGCAGAAGGTCGTGATCGGGAAGTGGCTGGAGATAGGTCCGCAAGTCTTTCTGCTGGACGATCCGACGCGCGGCGTCGATGTCGGCGCCAAGCGAGAAATATACGGCCTCATCCGTCAGATGTCCGCCGATGGCGGCATCGTGCTGTTCAGCTCGACCGAATTGCCTGAACTCATCGGTCTCTGCGACCGCATCGTGGTTGTCTATCAGGGGCGGTTGGCAGCCATTGTTTCCTCGGGCGACATGGACAGCCGTTCCATCCTCCATCTTGTCAACACGGGCGAGATGCCGGGGAGGATTCGAAATCCGCAGCAAGAAACGAACAGGGCATGACCGAAGCCGACCGCACGGAAACAATCGCTCCACGGCCCCAGGACTTTCCGAAGTGGCGCTTTCGTATGCCGGAGGAGATCGGCGTGATCGTCGCGCTTGCCGTCATGATGGCGGTGATCGGCGTTGCCCGGCCGCGTTTCCTCAATTCGATCAACCTGTTTTCGCTGCTCGGCAACACGACGTTTCTTGGCATGCTGGCGATCGGCATGGTGTTTCTGCTGGCGATCCGGGAGATCGACCTTTCGGTCGGCTGGATGTTCAATTTCTCGGCGGTGATTGCAGCGCTTCTGATGGTCGCGGGGTTCGACCCGTGGCTTGCGGCGCTGGCCGGCATCGTGTTCGGGGCCTGTCTCGGGCTCGTCAACGGTCTGATTGCAGTTACGCTGCGTCTGCCGTCGATCATCGTGACGCTTGGCACCTATTCGATGTTCCAGGGGCTGTCGCTGGTGGTCAACCACGGCAGGGCGATCGTACCGTCCGACCAGAGCAGCAGCTTCTTCTGGGTGATTTCCTATAAATTGTTCGGAGTTCTGCCTGTGGCGGCGCTGGTGTTCGTGCTGCTGGCGATTGCAATGCACGTTGTGCTTCACCGCACGCGTTTCGGCTACCGTGTGCAAGCGGTCGGCAGCAATCCGGAAGCCGCCACGCATGCCGGCATACCGACGGCCCGGGTGCGCCTTCAGACCTTGGTGCTGATGGGCGCGATATGCGGGCTATCGGGCACAATGTATCTCGGCTTTCGCGGCGCCATCGATCCGAATGAAGGCAGCGACTTCGTCCTGGTTGTCATTGCCGCCGTCATCATCGGCGGCACGCCGCTGTCTGGCGGGCACGGCACGATCATCGGCGCGGTGATCGGCATGATGATCATCCAGGTCATCTCGAGCGGGTTGATCTTCTTTGGCATCGATGCGACGTGGAGCACCTTCGTTACCGGAGCGGTGACCGTGCTTGCCGTCTCACTCGACCGATTGATCAAATATCATCGAACGCGACGTGCGGAGCTGCGGCGAGAATCCTTGCACGGTTGAGGGTGCCCGGGCACACGCGATTTTCAATTGGCGTTTCGAGGCTGGCGTCGCTCGGGCAGTTCCTTGGCTGAGTGCCCCATGAACGAATTAATCGCTGACCGGCCGGCAAGAGCCGCCGAGAATGAGGTGCGTCGGAAAAGAAATCCGTTGCGCTGGCCGATCGGCCTGGCCGCCCAGCCGTTCAAGAAGAAGCAGTGCTGCCGTACGTCCTATCTCCTCGACCGGGCGGTCGATAAGCGTGATAGGGCCGGGATAAAGCATGGCCACATCGGAGCGGTCGCATCCGATAAGGGAAATATCGTTCGGCACCGAAACGCCTTGCTGCTGGAGGGCACGCAACACGCCGACCAGGATACGATTGCCTGCCGCTATGATGGCTGTCGGGCGTTCGCGCATCTGGAGCAGGGCAGTGGCTTCGCGGAAACCGAAATCAGCCGACAGGCTTTGCGAACGGATCAGATGCTCAGGCACGGCCAGCCCGCTTTTCTGGAACGCCTCGACGAATCCGCGGACGCGCTCGCGTCCTGGCCTTATGTCCTTGCCCGCCGTGATGATGGCGATGCGGCGATGACCGAGCTCGATCAAATAGCCGGTCGCCTGTCTCAAGCCCGTCGCGTGCTCGGTCAGCACCGCGTCGATCTCCAGCGGTATGTCGCGGTCGAGAAGCACGGAAGGCACGCGCAATTCCTTGAGCCGCTTGATGGTGCGCGGATCCTGTTCGTTGTTGATCGTCAGTATCATGCCGTCCGCGCGGCCGTGCTGGAGCATGTCGATGGCCGCGGCTTCGTCCGATGCCCGTCCGTTGGTGCTCATGAGGTAAAGGGAGAAGCCGCGCTCGCGCATCTGCGAGTCGACCGCCTTGAAACAGCTCGCATGCCACGGATTAGCGATATCATCGATGACGAAGCCCACCGTCATCGTGTTGCGGCGGCGCATGTTCTGCGCGCGTGAATCCGGTTGGAAACCAAGGGAATGGATCGCGGCGCGCACCTTGCCGAGGGTTCCCGGCCGCACGGTATCAGGAGCATTCAGGCTGCGTGAAACGGTTCCGACAGAAACGCCGGAGACACGCGCCACGTCCCGAATTGTCGCCGGCTTGTCGATCCCTTTTCTCACCGAGCCCCCGTCAATACCGGTCGAACCAGGCAACCATTTAACTGCCCAGTCTTGTTATAGAACTGCATAGTAGCGCGACGGTGACTTTGACGACAAGCGGGAAGCTCGTGCTTTGCGCTTGACCTCCGAAAGCCAAGCCCTTATTTTTGGAAACGTTTCGAAAAACGAGCGTTTCAATGTCAAGCTCCCTCAAAATAGAACGCATAGAATGCATTCCGCTCTGCATGCCGCTGCCACGTACCTTCAGGGGCAGCAACTATTTCATGACGCACCGCTGCACCATCATCACGCGCGTCTACACCTCCGAGGGAATCATCGGCGAGGTCTATAACGGCGATGAGTTCGAAACCCAGGCGGAAGTTGTCAAGATCATCCTGGATGAGATCCAGCCGCTGTTGGTCGGCAAGGATGCCTTCAATATCGAAGGATGCTGGGAAGCGATGCGCAAGCCGAGCTACAATATCCTGCGCGACCGCAAACTCGCCATGTGCGCGCAGGCCTGCGTCGACAGTGCGTTGTGGGACGCTGTCGGCAAGGCGCTCGACACCCCTCTCTACAAGCTGTGGGGCGGCTATCGCGATGCGTTGCCGGTCATTTGCATCGCCGGATACTATGAGGAAAACAAGACTTTGGCGGATTTCGGCCGCGAGATGGAGCAGATACGCGCCGACGGATACGGCGGCTGCAAGTTCAAGGTGGGCGGACGGACGCCGAAGGAAGACGCCGAGCGCGTGCGCACGGCGCGCCAAGCCGCGGGCGACGATTTCGCGCTTCTTGTGGACGCAAACCAAGGCTGGAGCCTGCGCGACGCGGTTGCGTTTTCGCGTTACGTGTCCGACCTCAACATCCGCTGGTTCGAGGAACCGGTCCGCTGGTACAACGACCGGCTCGACCTCGCTGCGGCGCGCAGCCAGACCGGTATTGCGATTGCGGCCGGGCAAAGCGAGATCAGCCGCGCCGGTTGCCGAGACCTGATGATGGCCGGCGCGATCGACGTCTGCAATTTCGATGCGAGCTGGGGCGGCGGGCCGACCGAATGGCGCCGGGTCGCGGCCTTGGCGTCATGCTTCGCGGTGGAGATGGGGCATCACGAGGAGCCGCAGATTTCCGCGCACCTTCTGGCCTCCATATCCAACGGGACGTATTTGGAAACGTTTCACCCGGATCGCGATCCAATGTTCTATGCACTTGTGGCGAACCGGTCGAAATTCGACAACGGCGTCTACAAAGTGCCGCAGGGCGCCGGTTTCGGGCTTGTCCTCGACCAGAAGACGATCGGCAAATATAGACTCTGAGCCCGTTCAGCTCCTGTCGATGACTGAAATGCAGTCGACGTCACCGATCTTGCTGGTAACTCAAGGCCATAGCATACGACCGACGTGACAGCCGTCAGGCCGCTGCTTTTTCCTTGCGCCGCTTCTGTTCAAGCTGCGTGATGTCGGTGGCGAGCATCTCGACGTGCTCATAGTTGCCCACCCTCAGCGGCTCTGTCAGCATGCCCGCGGCGACGACATAGACAAGGTCGGCTGCTTCATAGACTTCCAACACTTCCGTGCAGAAGATGATGACGGTGTTGCCTGCATCGGCATAGTCGCGCAGCAGCCTGTAGATCTCGGCCTTGCTGTGAATATCGACGCCGCGCGTCGGCTCCTCCAGAAGCAACAGTTTCGGGGCACAGTGCAGCGCCTGGGCGATCGCGACTTTCTGCTGGTTGCCGCCCGACAGGGAACGGATGCCTTGCGTCGTCGTGCGGGTCTTGACCAGGAAACGACGCACTGCGTCCCTCGCCATGTCGCGCATCTTGCGTTTCTTCAGCGTGAGGCCGAACCCGGCGATTTCCGGATAGCCCAGCCGCACGAGCAAGTTCTCGCCGACGGAAAAATTGCTGTACAGGCTAAGCTGGCGCGTCGCCGGCACATAGGCGGTGCGATGCCGCAAGGCCGAGGCTGATGCCTCGCCCTCGATCTGCATCGTCCCCGTGCATCGCTCCAGCCCTGCAAACGAGCGGATCAGTTCGCGCGAGCCGGATCCTTCGACGCCCATCAGCGCGATGATCTCGCCGGCCCTGCCTTGCATCGATATGGCTCGGAATGCCTTGGGATGGGTCCAGTCGCGGACCGAAAAAAGCGTTTCGACCGTCGGGGAGCCGCTCGGACGGCGGGCGGCAACGGCGTCGACAATGGCTGCGTCCGTCACCAACTGCCGCGCGATCGCGTCTTCCGTAAGCGCGTCGCCAGAAAGTATCGCCCTAACCTTGCCGTCACGCACGATCGCCACCCGGGTGCAATGCTCGACGAGATCGCCCAGACGGTGCGTGACGAGAAGCACGATCCTTCCGGTGCCGGCTAGCGCGCGCATCTCTCCAAAAAGCTGGTCCGACTCGTCTGCCGTCAAGGCGGAATTCGGCTCGTCGAAAAGGAAAACACGTGAATCGCGCGCTACCGCGCGGGCGATCTCGGTGCGTTGCTGGGTGGCCAGGGAACAATCGGCCAGCTGTCGGTCCTTCAGCCGACCGATGCCGAGCGCATCCATCACCTTGGCGTCGGCCGAACCGAGGCGCGGACGCGCGGAATTGGTGCCCTCGCGGCCAACCATGACGTTCTCCGCCACGGTCAGGTTGGGAAAGAGCTGCGGTTCCTGGTGCACGACGGCGACGGCATGCCAGTCAACCGAAGGGGACCATGGCCGGCCATCGAAGGTCAGCTTGCCTGCATCAGGCTTCTCCTCGCCGGCGATGATGCGCACCAGCGTGCTCTTTCCCGCGCCGTTCGGCCCGGCGATGCCAAGCACCTCGCCGGGCAAGATATCGAGATCGATGCCGTCGAGCGCGATCGTGCTGCCGTAGCGCTTGGTAATCCCGCGGATGCTGATGCCTTCTGCGTTCATGCTGCGCGGCTCTTGCGCAACTTGGTCAGGAAAAGGTCGAGCGCGACCGCGCCGATCGTCACCGCGCCGAGGAATATCTGTTGCACATGCGGACCGGGAGAGAGCAGGGCGAGCCCGATCTGAAGCTCCGCCAGCAACAACGCGCCGCCCAGGGTGCCGATGATCGTGCCCTTGCCGCCGCTGAGGCTCGCCCCGCCGATGATGACGGCCGCGAAAACCGGAAATGTCTGCGACAGGCCGATATCGGGCTGGCTGGTCTGGATGAAGGAGAAGTCGAGGACGCCCGCGATAGCCGCAAGGATCGAGCACAGAATGAAGGCGAGGATCTTGTAGCGCCTGACCGGCAGGCGGGCGAGTTTACCCGCCTCGGGATTGCCGCCGATCGCCATCAGCCGGAAGCCGAACAGCGAGCGGTGCAAAAGGAAGCCAACGACAATTGCGATGCCGAGCATCCAGAAGATCTCCACCGACAGGCTGTATTTGCCGACGTTTTGGGTGAGCCCGATGAAGAAGTTCAGTTCGCCCTGGTCGACATTGCCTCCCGGCGGCGGATAATTCGGGTTGAATGTGCCGGTGTTGCTGATCCAGAGCGACAGCCCGTAGAGCAGGTTGTAGCTGCCCAATGTGACGATGAAGGACGGGATTTTCAAACCCGTCACCATGAACCCGTTGAACAGTCCGACCAGGATGCCGACGCCGATTGCAATCGGGATTGCCAGGTAGACCGAAACACCCCACAGGATCCACACGACCGCCAGCGTGTTTGCCGCCAGCCCATACATCGCGCCGAACGACAGGTCGATTTCGCCGACGACGATGACCAGGGTCAGTCCCATCGCCATGATGGCGACGGAACTCATGGCTCTCAGCACCGAGACGGCGAGATTGGGATTGGCGAAGTTCGGATTGATAAAGACGAAGACGAGCGCGACCACGATAACGGCGGCAAACAGGCCGCCAATACGCAACGCCGCATCGATGGTCGCCTTTCCCGCAGCGGAAAACCCTTGGCGCCGCTCGGCTGGCTGCGTGGTTTCGCCTGAATGCATCCGTACCTCAAAGATTTTGTTGCCGCAGCGGCTGCGATATGACCGTGAGCCAGAATCGGACGGGCCGCAAGACGCGGGCCCGTCCTGTCGGTGCGGTCGCTATTTTAGCGACATCGTGGTGTCGAGTTCCTTGCGCGCCTGCTCCACGCCGTCCTTCATCACCGCCTTGAGCGTCTGCGTGTTGGGCAGGATGACGCCATTCTTCAGGAATTGCGCGCACGCCGGCGCCCCGAAAGCGGCCTGATCGGGCCAGCGCTGGTCGAGTTGGGCGACCTGGATGCCTTTCTCGATCGCGTCGAGCTGCCCTTTGGACGAATTCCAGCCAATCGTGAAGACCTTTCCTGTCAGGCCAAGGCTCTCGATCGCACGGTCGGCATGTTCGGCGCCGATGTCGACGTTCTCAATGAACTGAACGTCCGGATTGGCTGTCAGAAACGAGCGGAAGACATCGAATGTCTTGCCCGGCTCATAGCTGGTGTTGAGACCATTGGATGCCGACGTCACGAATTTGGCGTCGGGGATCGCGGCTTTGATGCCGTCCTCAAAACCTTTCATGCGGCCCTGCGCCCAGAATTGCGTCGGGTCGCCGCCGGAAACCGCGAAGACCTTGATGTCGGACTTGTTGTTGTCCTTGATCCACTTCAGCACGGTTTCGGCTGCGGTATGGCCTTCCTTGTCCGGAATCTGGGTGAAGTTGGTGAACTCATGCCCGCGCGACGTAACGCCGGCTGTAAAGACCGGAATGCCTTGATCCATCAGCTTGTTGGTGATGGCCGTCATCGCGTCCGAACTGACGGGCTCGATGCCGATGCAGTCGATCTCGCCAGTTGCAAGCTTGGCCTCGATCTGGCTGACCTGCTGGTTCGGGTCATTCTGCACCGGCGCGATCGCCGAACACTCCATCGGATAGATGTCCTTGCCCATCTTGCAGCCCATGTCGAAGCCCGCTTTGTACTGCGGCGAGAACAACGGAATGCCCGAGGCCTGGTAGGAGAAGACGTAATTGATCGACTCGCCTTTCTTGATCTTCTCGGCGATGCGGTCGGCGAGCTTGAAAGTGCCCCAATCCCGCTTCACTTCGAACGGGGCTCCTTCGACCTTTTCGCCTGTTGACGGGATCTGGCTTTCGCTGGCGTTCTGTGCGAACGCGGTCGCTGCGACTGCCAGAGTGGCGCAGCTTGCCGCTGCAAGCAACATATGACGATATGAAATACCCACTTCTTCCTCCCTGTTCTTGATCTCTTGGCGACGAGGCTGCTTTCGCGTCGCTATACCAACCCCAAGACCTTCTCGCTGCGGTAGCCCTCCACAACGTCTTCAATGACTTCGATGCCGAGCCCGGGACCCGTCGGCGGATAGACCCAGCCATCGACGTGTTCAAAGGGTTTGGTGACGAGATCGTGCTGCATCGGATTGCGCAGCGGTTTGAACTCGAACAGCTTGCACGATGGCGAGTTGAACGAAATGGCGAGGCTGGCCGCCGTCACGATGGCCGATGACCAGGCATGGGCATTGGCCTGGCGGCGGTAGAACTCGCAGCGCTCGGTCACCTTCTTGAAGCCGGTGATGCCTTCGGCCCGGCCGGGATCGACGCCGATCACATCCACCGTTCCGGTCGCGATGACCCGCTCGAACTGCTCCAGCGTCCATTCGCGTTCGCCATAAGCGATACGGGTTGTCGTCTTGGAGCGAAGGTTGGCATAACCCTCGGGATCCCAGGCTCCGAGCGGTTCCTCGATCCAGGCGAGATTGTATTCCTCCATCGCCTTGGCGCGGCGCACCGCATCGGTGACATCCCATTTGATGTTGATGCCGTTGTCGATCATCAGCATCTTGTCGCCGAGCACCTCGCGCATCGCCTTGACGTATGCCACGTCGCGCTTGTGGTCATAGCCGAGGTTGGCGTTGCCGCGCTTGCCGAAGCCCGTCTTCAGCCCCTGCAGTCCCGTCGATACCCATTCGGCCGTCTCTTCGGCCATCTCTTCGATGGATTCGTAATGCGCATGGCAAGAGGCGATCGCCGGCAGCCGCTCGTGGACGCAGCCCCCCAGCAGGTCGAGCACGCTGCGGCCCAGCGCCTTGCCCTTCAGATCCCACAATGCGATGTCGATCGCGGCCGTGGCGTAGGAGGCGATGCCGCCATGATAGCCGTACCACCAGGCCTGCTGCTTGTTCTGCCGCCACAGCGCCTCGGTCTGCACCGGATCCTTGCCGATCAGGTTGGGCGCCATGCCTTCGATGATCGCCTTGGCGGCAAAATTCGCTTCGGGGAACTGGGTAATCGATTCACCCCAGCCGACCTGACCGTCATCGGCGGTAATCTTGGCGAGGCACAAATGCCGCAGCGCGTTGAAGTCGTTGGGTTCCGGGTAGCTGACCGGAATGGCTTCGATCCTGGCGATCTTCATGGTGGGCCGGTCCTTATCCGATCGCGCCGCGGAACAGCGGCATGCCTTCGACGCCGAGGCTTACTTCTATGAGGTTTCCGGTCATCGCGGCGCCGCTCGTATCGAACGGCCCCATGTCGCAGCAGAACAGCTTGCCGCCCTTGCCAAAGCAACAATTGAGGATGGTGCCGCCGGTTTCCAGGAACTCGACGTGCCTGCCGTCCCTGGAGAAATGGTCGACGCCACCGGCCGCGACGGCGGTGATCCAGAAATCGCCTTTCTCATCGATCTTCAACCCGTCAGGAATGTGTCCCTCCGGCATTTTGCACAACAGCGACTTGCTGCCGTCGGGTTTGCGGCGAATGACGTTCAACGTGTAAGATTCGACCCAGACGATCGAACCGTCCTTCTCGACAACGATGCCATTCGGATAGACGTGATCGAGCTCCTCGAGGATCCTGGCGACGCCGTTCTTTTCGATGACCACGATCCGGCCCGGATGCGGCTTGTCGGCCTGGTTCCAATCGCCTGAATCGGTGAAGTAAAGCCTGCCGTCCGGACCGAAGCTCAGGTCGTTCGGGCCGTCGAACTTCTTGCCGTCGGCTTCCGTCACGAGAATTTCGACTTTCCCGTTGGGCAAGGTCTTCTGGATGGACGGCGGTCTGTGCACCGGCGCGACCCACGAACCGACATTCGGGGTCTGCGTCGAATAGACTGCGCCGTCGCTGCCCAGCATGCAGGCGTTCGGGCCGCCGCCGACAAAGGCATATTGCCCTTGCTTGCCGGTCTTCGGGTCCCAGACTCCGATCTCGCTGGCGTAGGTGTTGGCGTAGATGACGCGCCCGTCGTCAAGTTCGTAGGGACCTTCGGGATGCCCGAGCCCCTTGGCCCGGATGACCTGCGGTTTCTTCACGATTCTCCTCCCTTCACCAGGTGACCATTCCGCCGGTGAAATTCACCGCCTGGCCGGTCATGTATGACGCCGCATCCGACAACAGAAACCAAATGAGGCCTGCGCACTCGTCGGCCGTCGCCGCGCGGCCCAGCGGCACGGCGCGGGTGCGAGCGCTCTCCAGTTCCGCGATCTCGGCTTGGCGCAGCTTCGACACGCCTGCCAGCACGTGATCTTGCATCGGCGTGTCGACAATGCCCGGGCAGATTGCGTTGACCCTTACAGGTCGCGATGCCAGCGCATAGGCAAAGGAGCGGGTAATGGAGGTAATGGTCGTCTTGGAAGCCGCATAGGCGGCGACCTCGACGGTCGCAGCCAGTTTCGCGGAACTCGAAGACAGGTTGACGATCGCGCCGCCCGGTTTCAGGCGCGGGCCGATCTGCTGGCAGAGGAAAAAAATCGACTCGGCGTTGACGGTCTGAATCCGCCGCCAGTCTTCAAGGCTAACGTCGAAGATCGACTTGATCAAAATAATGCCGTGCGAGTTCACCATGTAGTCGAAACCGTCGGCAGCCTCGGCAAGACGGGCGCGGGCATCGGCATCAGACAGGTCGATCGTCAATGTTTTGCATCCGGCGGATTTGACATCGGCGAGCTTTTCTTCGTCGATATCGACAGCAATGACGTCAATGCCTTGTCGCATAAGCCGCAATGCGGCGGCCTTGCCGATGCCGCTGCCGGCTCCGGTCACGACGCCGCGACGATTTCGCGCTGGCGAACCCATTCAGACGTCCTACCTCCCAGCGGCCAACCCGCGGCAGCTTCAAACCACGTCAGGAAGAAGGTGCCGTGCGATATCCCTCGAACTATATTGAAACGTTATCAAGACATGCAAGCAATTTCTGTCCGGCTCTCAAACGCCGGCTCGACGGATCACGTTCGCTTGAGCATATCCCTTTCGGCGATTTCGCCTTGAGCCGACGAAAATAGCCGCAAAATGCAGTATTCAGTCGCGGCTTGGCCAATATTCTGAGACTTTGACACGCATGCCGGTCGAGAGCGGCGCGCCTCCTTTTCTTCCAAATCGTGCTGCAGGGGACGCTTGCAAAGAGGCTAAGTGGTGACTATGAATTGAAACGATATTTTCCCAAAGAGGCCCGATCGCCGTGGAGAATTGAGGATCATGTCATCGGCCAGAATCGCGGTCATCGAAGGAGACGGCATCGGCAAGGAAGTCGTACCCGAGGGACGTAAGGTCCTTGAAGCAGCGGCGCGTGTTTTCGGACTGGATTTGCGTTTCGAGGCGTTCGACTGGGGTTGCGATCATCACGCCCGCTTCGGGCGGATGATGCCGGAAGCCGGCCTCGACAAGATCGCCGGGCTTGATGCGATCTTCCTCGGCGCCATCGGTTGGCCAACCGTGTCCGACGTGGAATCGCTGTGGACGTTGCTGATGCCGATCCGACGCAACTTCCAGCAGTATGTCAATCTGCGGCCCGTGCGGCTGTTCGGCGGCGTGCCGTCGCCGCTGGCAACGCCCGGCGTGATCGACTTCTACATCGTGCGGGAAAACAATGAGGGCGAATACTCCGAGATCGGCGGCCGGATGTTTCCCGGCATGGATCAGGAGATGGTCATCCAAAACACGGTGCTGACCCGCTTCGGCTGCGATCGCGTGATGCGCTTTGCCTTCGAGCTCGCCATGAAGCGCAAACGCAGGCTGACCTCCGCAACCAAATCCAACGGCATCATTCACACAATGCCATTTTGGGACGAGAGATTCCGCGCCGTCGCCAAGGATTACCCCGCGGTCGCGACCGAGCAGTTTCACATCGACATTCTGGCCGCGCATTTCGTCGGACGCCCGTCGCGCTTCGACGTGGTGGTGGCAAGCAATCTGTTCGGCGATATCCTGTCGGATCTCGGCCCGGCGGTGACCGGAACGATCGGCATTGCACCTTCCGGCAACCTCAATCCGGAGCGCAGGTTTCCATCCATGTTCGAGCCCGTGCACGGTTCAGCGCCTGACATCGCCGGCAGGAACATCGCCAATCCGATTGGCCAGATCTGGTCGGGCGCGATGATGCTGGACCACCTAGGGGCGACCGAAGCCGCTGCTGCCATCGTCTCGGCGATCGAGCGGGTGCTTCTGTCAGGCGAGAACCTGACGCGCGACATGGGTGGCACGGCCTCGACCAGCGCGCTCGGCCAGGCCATAGCCGATGCCGTTTCAGCCCACCCCGCGGAGACGCGTCGCCATGGCTGAACTGCCCTTCGTCGATACGCATTTCCATCTGCACGACATGAAACACCGGCAGCTTCGCTATGGCTGGCTTGAACCCGACGCGGTTCATGGCTTTCTGGCTGACACCGATCCACTGAAATCGCAGCATTATCTCGTCAAGGACTACATCGCCGAAATCCGCTTTTCCAACGTGCCCAAGGCGGTGCACGTTCAAGCGGCGGTCAATACGCCCGATCCGGTGGTCGAAACTGCCTGGCTGCAGGCTTTTGCCGACCAGACTGGCTATCCGCACGGCATCATCGCGGAATGCCATCTCGCCCGACCCGACGCGGCGAGCGTGCTCGACCAGCATCTGAAGTATCCGAATGTGCGCGGCATTCGCAATTTTGGCGACGGGCGCTACCTTGTCGATGCCGCCTGGCGGCGCGGTTTCGCCGAGCTCGGCTCCCGCAATCTGGTTTCCTGCATCGACACGCGGGTCGAACTGGCCGACGACATTCTGGATCTCGCCCGGGCCTTTCCGGACACGCAGATCTGTATCGACCATTGCGCGATTCCGATGGGCCGCGATCAGGCGAGCTTCCGGCGTTGGCGCGGCGCAATGGACGTGATGGCGAAGTCATCCAATGTCACCATGAAGATCTCAGGGCTGGGCATGGGCGATCCGCAGTGGACGGTCGAAACCATCCGCCCTTACGTGCTGGGCAGCATCGAGGCGTTCGGCGCGGACAGGGTGGTCTTTGGCACGAACTGGCCGGTCGACCGCATGTTCAGCTCATATCCGGATGTCATAAACGCCTATGCCGAGATCATTTCCGGCTTTCCGAAAATCGAGCAAGCAGCGATGTTTTCCGGTAATGCAGAGCGGCTGTTCAGGATTTGATGGCACGATGAGCGAAACAGCCCATACAATAGAAGCGGTGCACCACATCGGCATGACGGTGGCCAGCCTTGAAACCGCGCTCCGCTTCTGGGAGGCATTTCTGGGCAAGCCCGCGCGCTGGACCACCGTGCTCGACAGGCCTTATCTCAGCCGCGTCGTCGGTTATCCGAACGTCGCCATCAGCGCGGCGTTCATCGACCTGCCTGGCGGTGGTGTGATCGAATTGCTCGATTATCAGGTTGCCGGCCGAACGGCGAACGCGGACGCGACCGCCAACCCCGGCAACGTGCATCTTTGCCTGAAAGTCGCCGATGCGCGTTCGACCTGGCAGCGCGCTGTCGATTGCGGCGCGAAGCCGATCTCGCCGGATGGTCCGGTGGCGATCGACGGCGGCCCCAACATCGGCGCTCAGGCGGCTTATCTGCGCATTCATGACGGCATTACGCTGGAACTTTTCCAGACACCGAGGAAGGATCGATCCGCATGATCAAGCGCATCAGTTTCCTGCGCCGCAAGGAAGGCATGAGCCAGGAAGATTTCTTCGCTCACTGGACAGGGCCGCATGCCGATATCGTGCGCCAGATGCCGGGCCTGCGCGGGCTTCGCTTCGGCCGCGTGCAAAGCTGGACGCCGGCGGAGGATGCCTGGGACGGCGTCGGCGAGATTTGGTTCGACAGCGTCGAGGACGCGCTGAAAGCCTTCGCCACCGAACCATTCAAGAGCCTCCTCGTCGAAGATCGGAAGAAATTCACCCGCGAAATCCAGGCATGTTTCGTCACCGAGCAGACGGCGGTGCAACCACCGGCAATTGGCTGAAGGACGGCTCCATGGCTTTCAACATCGGTTCCGGGCTTGAAGGCAAAAGCGTCGTTGTCACCGGCGGCAGCGGCGGCATAGGCCGCGAGGTCTGCCTGGCCTTCGCTGCCGCCGGATCACGCGTCGCGGTCGTCGATCTCGATCAGGGCAAGGTCGATGCGGTCGCCGCCGAAATGGAAGCCGGTCCGCATCTTCCGATCGCATGTGACCTGAAGCCGATCGCACATCACAAGACGCTGATAGAAAAGGTCGTGACCGTGTTCGGCGGCATCGACGTCCTGGTCTGCACGGCTGCGGTCCTGATCCGCCGGCCCAGCGTTTTCGACGTGAGCGAGGCGGACTGGGACCTCCAGCATGACGTCAACCTGAAAGCATCCTTCTTCCTGAATCAGGCGGTGGCGCGGGTCATGAAGGACCAGGGAAGGGGCGGCCGCATTATCAATTTCACCTCGCAAGGCTGGCAGAGCGGCGGTTTCGGCGGCTCCGTGGCGTATGCCGCCACCAAAGGCGGCGTCGTGTCGATGACGCGCGGACTGGCGCGGTCGCTCGCCAAGGACAAGATAACCGTAAATGCGGTATCCCCGGGCGCGGCCGACACGGCCATGATGCGCTCCGGAATGGATCAGGCGGCGCTCGACGCGCAAGTCGCCCAGATACCGCTCGGCTACATGGCCGCGCCGTCGGATCTGGCAGGCACGGTGCTGTTCCTGGCCTCAGACCATGCCGGCTACATTACCGGCGCTACCATCAACGTCAGCGGCGGCTGGCTGATGTACTGACGGCGACCGCAAGAAGGCCAGGTCCAGATCAGAGGAGGATGAACCGTGTCAGGATCGCTTTCGGGAAAAGTCGCGGTCGTCACGGGCGCGGGGCGCGGCATCGGCGATGCCATCTCGGGCCGACTGATTGCCGACGGCGCAAAAGTCTTTGCGCTGGACAAAATGCTTCCAGACGAGCCGCGTGAACGGGTCACTTACATCGAGACGGATGTGACCGATCCGGCCAGTGTGGGCGCTGCGTTCAAGGCCGTCGACGACAAAGCGGGTCAAGTCGACATCCTCGTCAGCAACGCCGGTATCCAGCGTGTCGGCCTGGTCGGCAAGATATCGTTCGCCGACTTCTCTTCGGTGATCGCCACCCACTTGCACGGCCTCTTCCTGTGCGCCTCGGAAGTCGTACCGCGCATGGTCGAGCGCGGCGCCGGCGGGGCGATCGTCAGCATCGCATCCACCGCCGCTTTCGTCGGCCTGCCGGGGCGGGGGCCTTACTGCGCCGCCAAGGCAGGCATTCTCGGACTGACGCGCGCGCTGTCGCTTGAAGTCGCGACCGCGGGCATAAGGGTCAATGCGGTGGCCCCCGGCTTCACGCGCACCAAGTTCATAGAGCAGGGTTTGAAGGATGGCTCCTTGCAGGAAGACTGGATGGTGGCCCGTGTACCGATGAAGCGGTTGGCGCGGACCGAGGAGATCGCCGAGGCCGTCCGATTTCTTGCCGGCGACGAGTCGTCCTACATGACGGGCCAAACGGTCGTGGTTGACGGTGGCTGGATCGTACAAGGTATTCCCGAGGCGCCGACCTGGCTGCAAACGTCAGCCTCATGATGCCGGCAAAGCTAAATCTTGCGGAATATTGCATCGGCCGCGCGGCTGCGGCGAGTCCGGGCAAGACCGCGCTTCTTGTCGTGAGCGACGCCGACAGGCCGCAGGATGCCGAGCGTTGGACCTATGCGGCGCTCGATCTTGCCGTGCGCCGGGTGGCGGCAGGTCTTCTGGCGGAAGGTCTTTCGCCCCGCGATCGTATCGTGCTGCGGTTGCCGAATACGAGCGACTATGCCCTGCTGTTTCTTGGCGCGATGGCGGCCGGCCTGGTGCCGGTTCCCATCTCGGCGCAACTCACCGGCAGCGAAACGGCGTCCCTTGTCGGAGATTCCGGCGCTGCGGCGATGGTCGAGACATCGTCGCTGGCCTCCGCAACCGCTCCTTCCGCATGCAAGGTTCTGGATGACGCGGCCTTGATACGACTGAAAAATACAGCGGAGCCGGCTGGCTTTGCCGATACCGACGCCGAAGCACCGGCCTACATGATCTATACGTCGGGAACGTCCAGTCGGCCCAAAGGCGTCGTCCACGCGCACCGCACGGTTCTCGGGCGAAAACCAATGCACATCGACTGGCAAGGCCTTTCGGCATCCGATGTCGTGCTGCATGCCGGCGCCTTCAACTGGAGCTATACGCTCGGTGTCGGGCTCCTCGACCCGTGGGCATGCGGCGCCACCGCAGTGCTCTACAACGGGCCAAACGACATCGCGGTCTGGCCAAAGCTTGTCGATGCCGTGGGTGCAACGCTGTTTGCGGCTGTGCCTTCGCTGTATCGCCAGATGCTGAAATATTGCAGCTTGCAGCCAGGATGTCTGCCGAAGCTTCGCCACGCGCTTGCCGCCGGCGAAGCGCTGAGCCCGGCGATCCTCCACGGCTGGCACGCCGCCACAGGCAAGCAACTGTATGAGGCTTTCGGGATGAGCGAATGCTCGACCTTCGTGTCAAATCATCCGGGCATGCCTGTCAGGCCGGGGAGTCCCGGCAAGCCGCAAGCCGGACGGCCGATCGCGGTGTTGCCGCTGGACGGCGGCGTGGAGCCCGTTGCTGCCGGCGAGACAGGTTTGCTTGCCATTCACCGTAGCGATCCCGGTCTGATGCTCGGCTATTGGCAGCGGCCCGAAGAGCAGCAGGCTGTGTTTCGCGGTGATTGGTTTGTCGGCGGCGATCTCGCCGCGTTCGATGGCGACGGCTATCTCTGGCATCGCGGGCGTGCCGACGACATCATGAATGCAGGGGGCTATCGCGTGTCGCCGCTGGAGGTCGAGGCCGCGCTGACCGGATGCGCGGGGGTTGCCGAGATTGCGGCGGCTGAGCACCATGTGCGGAGCGACGTTACCGTGATTGCCGTCTTTGTCGTGCGTGACGGGGACAGCAGAACCACAGCCGATGACATCATGGCGATCGCCGAGCGGCGCCTTGCCGCCTATAAACGGCCGAAGCAGGTGTTCTTCGTCCCGAGCTTGCCTCGCAATGCCAATGGGAAGCTCTTGAGGCGCCAGCTTTCATTGGTGGTGGCTGGCGGTTGATCTTCCTGGCATAAGCCAAACATCAGCTTTCGGCTTTGGAGCTGGTGGCTGCAAAGCGGTCGAGCACCGCCTTCGTATCCGCGTCGAATGGACGTCCTGCATGGCGCACGCGGCCGGGCGTCTTCGAAAATCCTGCGACGACGTTTTGCATTGCGACGCCGTCAACCTGCGTGATCATGTTGCGGGCGCGATAATGCTCGTCGGCAAAGATATCCTTCATGTCGAGCACCTTGGCGATGGCTGCGTCGACACGGCGGAACTCGCGGATCACTTCTTGCGAGGGTCGCGACGCCACCCAGTCGGCGACGTAGACCTCGAGCGCTTCGCGATTGCGGCTGCGGCCCTGGAATGTCGAGAAGCGGTCGTCGCTGCCCAGACCAACCAGCGCCAGCACCCGTTTGGCGATCGAATCCGCCGAGCTGGAAATTGCGACCCAGACGCCATCGGCGCATCGGTAAGTGCCGCGCGGCACCGTGTAGGGAATACCCGAGCCAAGCCGCGGCTGCAGATAGCCCATATGCGCATAAGCCGAGGGCAGCGGACCCATGATCTGGAACATCGAGGTCAGAAGGTTGACGTCGATCGTTTGTCCCTCGCCCGTGCGCTCGGCGTGGCGCAGCGCGGCCAGCGTGGCGAAGGCGCCGACCAGGGCCGTCACCTCGTCGGTCAGCGCCACCGGCGGCAGCAGCGGCTGGCCGCCTGCCTCACCCAGCAGATTGGAAAATCCGCTCATCGCCTCGGCGATCGTTGCAAAGCCCGGGTGCAAGGCATAAGGCCCGTCCTGGCCGAAGCCGGTCACGCGCAGCACCACCATCTTCGGATTGCGCCGCTGCAAGTCGTCCGGGCCGAAACCGAGCGCTTCGAGCTTGCCCGGGCGCATGTTCTCTATCAGCACGTCGGCGCCTTCGAGCAGCGACCAGAGATTGCGCTGTCCGCTCTCGGTTTTGAGATCGAGCGAGACGACCTGCTTGTTGCGGTTCACCAGCTTCCAGAAATACGAATCGGTCTCGTCCGGGCCGGTCCAGCCCATGCGACGGGTCGGATCGCCGTTGGGGCCTTCGACCTTGATCACTTCGGCGCCGTAGTCGGCCAGGTATCGCCCGGCACCCGGTCCGGCGACCACGGTGGCGAGTTCCACGACGCGTATGCCATCAAGAGGCCCGGGCGTCTCGCGCGCCGGTTCGGGATCAGCCTTGTCCGTCATGCGATCGCTCTCCGCCGCCGACACTTCCATGCAAATGCGTTTTGACCCATGCGTTGCGCATCAGGTTTCGGCCGCCGCCGAAGCCGTCCGAGCGCGACCAGCCGGCCGGCCGGCGCGCATCGGCAAAAGCACGGCGCGGGTGAATGTGCAGACCTTTGCCCGGTCCTGGTTGAAGCCATCGGTGCGAACGGTGAGAATGCCTTCGCCGGGGCGGGAGGCGGATGGCCGCGTCTCAAGTATCTCGGTCTGGCCGTAGAGCGTGTCGCCATGGAACAGCGGCTTGAGATGGCGAAGTTCGCTGACGCCGAGATTGGCGATGGCGCGGCCGGAAATGTCGGGCACGCTCATCCCCAGCAGCAGCGAATAGATGTAGGTGCCGACAACGATGTTGCGGCCCTCGGCCATCTCCGTCTCCGCGAAGCGCCGGTCGATATGCAGTGGGCTGGCGGCCATCGTCAAAAGGCAGAACAAATGGTTGTCCGCCTCCGTGATGGTCTTGCCCGGCCAATGTTCGAAAACATCGCCGGTCCGGTAGTCGTCGAGATACCCACCGAACCTTTCGTCGCGCGCGGAGTGAATTTTCGCCATTTCAGCCCTCGAGCACCAAAGTCGGCGCGCCGGTCCGGACGTCGTCGCCGACCTTGATCAGGATTTCCGCAACGGTGCCGGCGAACGGGGACGGGATTTCTACCTGAGTCTTGTCGGTCTCCACCACGAACAGGGTCTGGCCCTCGTTGACCTTGGCACCGACCTGGACCTGAATTTCGTTGATAACCACCTCGTCGACCGCGTCGCCGACTTTGGGCATTTTGAGCGTGGAACGCATTATCTGATCTCCATCAAAACATTGCCAAAAGGAGGATTTTCGCCGATCGAAACTTTGCCCCGGAGACGGAAGACGGCGTGCAAACCGCGACCGCCGGCCGTAATTCCCAGCAAAATCGGAATGGCTTTCCTCCCTATCACAACGCCTTGCCCGTGCTGCTATCGAAAAGGTGGACCCGCTCGCCGTCGACGACGAGTTCGAGGCTGGTTTCGCGTGCCGGCACGCGGCTGGCTCCGACGCGCAGCACGAGAAGCCGGGCGTCGATACGAACCAACTCCGCCGGATCGACAACCGCGCCGCGGGCGTAGTCGTCGGCTGTCCGGATGATGACCGAGGTGCTTGCGGGCGATACCGCGATGAACGATTCCGGCTCCAGTTGTTCGACCAACTCGACCTTGGCCGGAATGCCGGCACCGCTGCCGGCAGGCTGCCAGGACAAATGCTCGGGCCTGATGCCAAGTATGACGGTGTCGCCGGCCGCAAGCCCAGGTTCTTTCACCTTTGGTCGCACGCCGACCTGCCGATCGCCGATAGATACAACGAGAGCATCGGCTCGCGTCTCGATGACCTTTGCTTCGAGGAAGTTCATGGCAGGGCTGCCGATGAAGCCGGCGACGAATATGTTGGCCGGTGCGTGGTACAGCGTGTGCGGCGTGTCGTATTGTTGCAGTGTTCCGCGCGAGAATACGGCGACGCGGCTGCCGAGCGTCATCGCCTCGACCTGGTCGTGGGTAACGTGGATCGTCGTGACGCCAAGCCTTGTGTGCAGACGCGACAGCTCGGCCCGCAATTGCACGCGCAGCTTGGCGTCGAGGTTGGAGAGCGGCTCGTCAAGCAGGAACGCTTCCGGATTGCGGACGATGGCGCGGCCCATGGCGACGCGCTGACGCTGGCCGCCTGAGAGCTCGCGCGGCTTGCGGTCGAGCAACTCCGACAGGTCGAGGATGCGGGCGGCTTCGGCAACCCGTTTGTCGATCTCCGACTTCGGCGTCTTGCGCAGTTCCAGCGCGAAAGCGATGTTCTCGCGCACGGTCATCTGGGGGTAAAGCGCATAGTTCTGGAAAACCATCGCGATGTCGCGGTCGCGTGGCGACACGTCGTTCATGGTCTTGCCATTGATGCTGATCTCTCCCGACGTGACCGATTCAAGCCCGGCGATCATTCTCAGCAATGTGGATTTTCCGCAGCCGGAAGGTCCGACGAAGACAACAAATTCGCCGTCGCGTATTTCCAGGTTGACATCCTTCAGGGCCTGCACCGGGCCGTAGAGCTTGCCAACCTTGCGAAGACCGATCGACCCCATCCAGAAACTCTTCGTCGCCTCAAAATTGGTGCCGCGATCCCGGTTGGGACCGCGCGCCGATGATGCCGAACCGGTACCTGAAACAAAGGCCGCAAAAATACCCTTGGACCCGTGAACGGAAGTCGAGACTAGGCAATCGCGAAAACCATGTCAATCGTTTGACTAATGGCAATCAATCGGTTGACCGAGCAAAAATGCGTCGTTATGGTGGCGGCAAATTCCCGGCTCGGCCGGGCCCTTGGGAGGGGATGGAATGCCTAGTCATTCTACTGTTGTCGACGTCAGCGTAGCCACCATTCAGGCTCAGCTGCCGGCGCCGGTGATTTTCGGCGACTGGGTCATGAAGATGCGTGAATTCGCCACGGTGCGAATACGCACGTCGTCGGGGCACGAGGGGTGGGCGTTCACGCTGACGCGCGACGGCGCCGTCGCCGAGCAGATCCGCAAGAGCATCGCTCCGGTCTATGCCGGCACCGACATCGCCGACCGCGAAGCGACCTTCCGGACCGCGAAGGGACGCACCTACGGTTCGCATAGCGCCGGCGTTGGTCTGCGGGCGCTTTCGATCGTCGACCTCGCCGCCTGGGACGCGGCCGCGAAGATCGCCGACAAGTCGATCGCCGAGTTCCTCGGCGGCAAGGTGAAGCCGATGCCTGCAACCTGCATCATCGGCTATCCGCCCGCGATCATGCCGCCGGACAAGACCGGCGCGCAGGCGGCTGATTTCTACGCCAAAGGATGGCGGCGCTTCAAAGCCCCGATGGCGGCTACCTGGGAGCTGTCGGCCGCACGGCTGCGCGCGATACGCAACGCGGCGCCCGATGCCTGGCTCGGCACCGATCTTGTCTGGATGTTCAAGACCGTCGACGAGGCAGCCGCCTACGCCGACAGCATCGCCGACATCGACATGGGCTGCATCGAAGACATTTTCCCGCCCGGCAATGCCGGCATGCTCGCGGCGCTCCGCAAGCGCGTCCCCATGCCGATCTGGCAGGGCGATGAACAGGGTGGCTCCTACTACCCGGAAGCCCTGATCATGGCTGGGTCCGTCGATCGCGTCCGCGTCGACCTGACCTGCATGGGGGGTATCACCGGCGGCCGCGCCGTCATCGACGAGTGCCTCGCGGCGGGCGTCGATTTCGGCCCGCACATGTTCCCGCATACCCACAGTCAGGTGTTCAGCGCCTGGGGCTTCGACGACAAGCCGATCGAATGGGGCGTGCCGTGGACAGGGGTGCACCCTTATGACGATGCCCTCGCGCAGCCGCAGATCATGGCAGGCGGACTGATGAAGCCGCTGCCGCAGGGGCCGGGATTCGGCAAGATGATCGACAAGGCGTGGTGCCTGAGCCAGCCGCACCAGGATCCAGACAACATCCTGCAGTAGGAACGCACCGGTACAGGCGAGAGCTGTCATGGCGGACGATGAGATCACAGTACCCGCGAACTATACGGCAGGTCTTTTCGACATTTCCGGCCGCGTCGCCGTCGTCACCGGCGCCGGCAGCGGGCTAGGCGCGGCGATCGCGATCGGTTATGCGCAACTCGGCGTCACTGTCGTGCTCGCCGATATCAACGCCGCGGGAATGGCGGCGACGCTGGCGACGATCACCGAGCAGGGCGGCAAAGCCGTCGCTGCCGAACTCGACGTCACCAAGCGGGATCGCTGCTTCGACCTCGCCAGGAAAGTCAAAGCGGACCATGGCAGCGTCGATATTCTGGTGAACAGCGCCGGCTCCGCCTTCCGCAGTCCGGCCGAGGAGTTTCCGGAGGACAAGTTCAACTTCATCCTCGATCTCAACCTCAAGGGCACCTACTTCTGCTGCCAGGCTTTCGGCAATGTGATGCTGGCGCAGGGCAGGGGCAGCATCATCAACCTCGCCTCGATCGGCTCGTTCAACGCTTATCCCTGGGCCAGCGCCTATCTGGCCTCCAAGGGCGGCGTGCTGCAGATGACCAAGGCACTGGCGCTGGAGTGGCGAGACCGCGGCGTGCGCGTCAACGGCATCGGTCCGACACTGATGGAATCGCCGCTCACCAAGGCCGCGGCTTCCCGCTCGTCGATCACGGCGGACTTCATCAAGGCGCGCATGCTGCGGCCCCGGCTCGGGCTGCCGCGCGAGTTGATCGGAACGGCCGTGTTTCTGGCGAGCGATGCGTCCGAACTCGTCACCGGGCACATCGTCATGTGCGACGACGGATATCTAACGGCATGAACACCGAACGCATAGGCCGACCACCGGCCGGAGGCTGACTTGGCAAGGATCACCAAAGCTCATCATACCGGATTCACCGTGCGCTCGCTCGAACGCTCGATCGCCTTCTATCGCGACATATTGGGCTTCGAACTGGCCTTCCAATGGAACCCGCAGGCCGAATACATCGGTGAGCTTGTCGGCTATCCGAGCGTGGATCTGCACGGCGCCATTCTTCGGCTGCCGGGCACGGATGTATGCCTCGAGCTGCTCGAATACCGCAATATCGAACAGGTCCGGGTCGACATGCGCAACGGCAACATCGGCAATGGCCACATTGCGTTCAACGTCGACGACCTGATGAGCCTTTACGAGGAGCTGGTGGCCAAAGGCGTGAAATCGGTCTCCGCCCCGGTCACGCCGACGATCGGTCCGAACAAGGGCGGCAAGGCGGTTTATCTCATCGATCCAGACGGTTTCCGCGTCGAACTGATCCAATCGGCGCAAGCCTTCGGGAGCTACAAGCCGGAGTGATCCCGATCAAATAAAAACGTTTCCAAATTTCGTTGCCTGCGCTAGCTTCGCAAGCCTGCACCAACCATCCGACCTGCGTATTGGGAGAATTTCGCCTTGGCTAAGATATGGGTTCGGCAAGCGGTCCTCAGGGCCCTCGATGATGCGATGACGGAAGATCCGACCGTCATCATGATGGGGGAAGACATTGCGGCCGCGGGCGGCCCGTTCAAGGTGACGGAGGGTCTGCTCGCCGTGCACGGTCCGCAGCGTGTCATCGACACGCCGATCTCGGAAATGGCCTTCATGGGCGCCGCAGTCGGTGCCGCTGTCTGCGGGCTCAAGCCGATCGTCGAGATGATGTTCATCGAATTCATCGGCGTGGCTCTCGACCAATTGACGACGCAGGCGGCGACGATGCGCTATCTTTCGCGCGGCAAACTGACGACGCCGCTGGTGGTGCGCGCTTCGGCCGGCGCCGGGCAGGGTTTTGGCTGCCAGCATTCGCAGATGCTCGACCACTGGTTCCGCGGTACCCCGGGCCTCAAGGTGTGCGTCACCAGCAACGCCCGCACGACCTACGGCTTGCTGCGCTCGGCGATCGAGGATCCGGATCCGGTGGTCGTGCTCGAACCACGCATTCTCTACGCTGAACGCGAGGAATACGAATTCGACAGCAGCTACCGCATCCCGCTCGGCAGGGCCGAGATCGTCAAGGCGGGCAAGGATGCGACGCTGCTCGCCTGCGGGGCGATGGTGCGGGTGGCCAAGGAAGCCGCCGAAAACAGCAGCGCCGACATCGAGGTGATCGATATGCTGACGCTGTGGCCGTGGGACCGCGATACGATCATGGAATCGGTTTCAAGAACCGGTCGTCTGGTGACGCTCGAAGAGGCCACCGCCGGCAACGGCTGGGGCGCCGAAGTGGTGTCTTCCGTCGCTGTCGAGGCCTTCGGTTCGCTGAAGGCGCCGCCGCACCGCATCACCTTGCCCGATGCGCCGGTGCCCTACAGCGGCAAGCTGGAAGCGCGCTTTCTGCCCAGCGCGGCCTACGTCGCCGAGCAGGTGTCCACCCTGGTGTCGACCAACAAAACGCCAATGCCCTGGTGGAGGAACGCAGCATGACGCTCTCCAATTCCAACTCGCCGCTGGCGCGCCGGGAAGCCCTCGACGACAGGCTGGAGCAGCTTCGCCGGATGATCGAGATCCGCTTCGTCGAGGAACGTATTCAGAAGCTGTTCGCGGAAGGCCACGTGCGCGGCAGCACGCATCTGGCGAGCGGCCAGGAAGGCGTGTCGGTCGGCATCGCACGCTCGATCGACCCCGACGACATCGTCACCTGCACTTATCGCGGCCACGGCCATGCGTTGGCATTGGGCCTAACGCCGGCGGGCGTCATCGGCGAGATCTGCGGCCGCGTCATCGGCTGTGCCGGCGGCGTTGGCGGATCGATGCACCTTGTCGAGCCGGCGATCGGACTGCTGCCCACGGCGGCCATCATCGGCGCCGGCCTGCCGATCGCCTGCGGCGCCGCGCTGGCGGCGCGCGCGCGCGGCACGGACCGCGTCGCGGTCGCCATCTTCGGCGACGGCTCGGCCAATATCGGGGCCTTCCATGAATCGCTGAATTTCGCCGCGATCCAGAAGCTGCCCGTGGTCTTCGTCTGCGAAAACAATCTGTACGGCGAATATACGCGCATCCAGCTGTCGACGCCGGTCGAGGACATCGCGATACGCGCCGCCAGCTACAACATGCCAGGGGTCATCGTCGACGGGCAGGACGCCGACAAGGTGGCGGAAGCGATGGCGACAGCCGTTGCGCGTGCACGCCGCGGGGAAGGACCTTCGCTGGTCGAGATGAAGACATACCGCTATTCCGGCCATTCCCGCTCGGACCCGGCGACCTACCGGCCGGCCGGCGAACTCGACGCATGGCTGAAGCGCGATCCGATCGACATCTTCGCCGAACGCCTGACCGCCGAGACGCTGCTGGCGGCGGGCGGCCTCGATTCGCTCAAGACCGAAGTGCGCGAGGCTGTCGAAACGGCAACGGCGGAGGTGCTGGATTCGCCGGCGCCGGAACTCGGCGAGATCATGGCGCATGTCGGCGCCTACTCCGCGGGCGGCGATCAGCGCCATCTGTTTTGGACGAACTGATCTGGCCGTTTTGGTGACGCAGGTCGCTGCAAGCCTGCGTCTGGCCGGAATTTCTGACCGCACGCCGCCGGAGACGATATCCGGCGGCGATTTTATCGACTGCTGGCGCCCTTTGTCGGCGCAGGCCGGAGCAAAATGGGCACGCGTTCCGACATAGGCTTCGACGGCCCGGTTTTCGACGATCTCGCGATCGGCGACCGCTTCGACAGCGCGCCGACGATGCGGCTGACGGAAGGCCTGGCCGCCGTCCACCACGCAATCGTCGGCGGACGCCTGCGGTTGGCCTTCGATGCCAGGCTGTCCGAGGCCGTGACGGGGCAGGCATCGCCGTTTGCCGCGCCGGCTTTCGTGTGGGATATCGCCATAGGGCAATCGACGCTTGTCACCCAACGCGCCGTCGCGAACCTGTTCTATCGCGGTTTGGTGTTCCGCCGCGCACCGGCGATCGGCGACAGCCTGACGACGTCCACGACCGTCATCGGCTTGCGTCCGGCATCGGCAAAACCTGGCCGCCCACCGCGCGGACTTGTTGCCATGCGCATCGCGACGGTCGATCAGGAGCAGCGTCCGATCCTCGATTTCTGCCGTTGCGCCATGCTGCCCGCGCGCTCGGCCGATGCTGTGGCGGCGCAAGGCCAGACGGAGCTGCCGAAATCCGATTTCACCCAGACGCAACTGCTGGAAGCGGTATCAGGCTGGAATCTTGACGCTTTTCGCGATGCCACGCACGGTCCGCATTTCGATGACCTCGAAGCGGGTTCCGTGCACGATCTTGCCGGAGGCGACGTCGTCAGCAGCGCTCCGGAACTGGCCAGGCTGACCATGAATCTGGCGGTCATCCATCACGACCGTATCGCGGCAGGCGGACAGCGCCTGGTCTATGGCGGCCACACGATCGGCATCGCCGCCGCACAAATCACGCGCGTCTTCCCCGGCCTGGTGACCATCCTTGCCTGGGATGACTGCGACCATCTCGGCCCGGTGCATGAGGGCGATACGCTGCATTCGCAGGTCATCGTCGAACGCTGCCAGCCGCTGCCTGGCGGCGGCGGACTGGCGCATCTTCGCTGCAAGGTCCGGTCGACCGACGGTGCCAGTGAGACGTCGGACGTGCTCGACTGGCGGTTGGTAGGGCTGTTTGCATGACGCGAGCCATCCTGAGCGGCATGTCCGTGGTCGAAGGCTCGGCCTTCGTCGCGGCGCCGCTTGGGGGAATGACGCTGGCGCAGCTTGGCGCCGATGTCATCCGCTATGACCAAATCGGCGGCGGACTGGACTATCGCCGATGGCCGGTGACGGATAGCGGACAAAGCCTGTTCTGGGCCGGCATGAACAAAGGCAAACGCTCGATCCAGATCGACCTGCGTTCCGAGGAAGGGCAGGAGATCGTCGCCGCGCTGATAACCAGGCCCGGCACTGATCAAGGCCTCTATCTTACCAATTTCGCGGCGCGCGGAACATTGTCCTACGAGGCATTGAAGGCACGGCGGGCCGATCTCATCATGGTCGCCTTGAGCGGCAATCCGGACGGGTCGAGCGAGGTGGACTATACGGTCAATGTCGCCACGGGGTTCCCCGACATCACAGGTTTGCCTGGGTCTTGCGGCCCCACCAATAGCGTGCTGCCGGCCTGGGATATCGCGATGGGCGAACTCGCCGCCATTGGTCTGCTTGCCGCCGACAGACACCGCAGCCGCACAGGCGAGGGTTCGCTGGTAAAGCTCGCTTTGTCCGACGTCGCTTTTGCCACCGTCGGACATCTGGGGCGTATCGCGCAGGCCGAACGCGGCGGCAGCGCGGCGAAGGACGGCAATTTCCTGTTTGGCGCGTTCGGGCGCGACTTTGCCACGAACGACGGTCGGAGAGTTATGGTCGTTGCGTTGACGGAACGGCAGTGGAAGGCGCTGGTCCAGGCCACAGGTATCGATGCCAAGGCGCTGGCCGCGGCGACCGGCGCCGATCTTGACAGCGAGGGAGGACGCTACGCTGCCCGCCATGCCATCGCGGACGCGATAGCGCCGTGGTTCGCGGCGCGTCGTTTCGACGAGGCGACGAAGGACCTGTCAGCCGCGGGGGTCTCCTGGGGGCCATATCAGAGTTTCCAGCAACTCGTCGCCGAAGACCCACGCTGCTCGCCGGCCAATCCGCTGTTCTCACCAGTCGATACGCCAGGCATCGGGACGGTGCTGACGCCCGCGTCGCCGCTCTACTTTTCGGTGGCGGATCGGCTGCCGGCCATGCGTGCGCCGGTGCTCGGGGAACATACCGACGAGATCCTAGCAGGTCTGGGCATCAGTGATGGCGAGATCGGCCGCCTGCACGACCGCGGCGTCGTCGCAGGAGCCGAGCGCCGCCTTTAGGACTTTATCTTTGGCGGCGGCCCAACGGATTCGCGCATCACCAGTTGCGGCGCAATGTCGATCACGACGTCCTGCGGCTCGCGGCCATGGATCATGGCGTCAAGTTCGACCACGGCGCGGGCGCCCATCTCGCTCAGCGGCGTGACGATGGCGGTCAGTGGCGGCGCGGTGAAGATGGCGTCTTCGCCGTCCAGGGAGACAACCGAAAGGTCACGCGGCACCTGGATGCCGCGTACGCGCGCCGCTGCCAGCGCGCCGATGCCGACCAGCATGTTGAAGGCGAAGATGCCGGTCGGCGGCGCCGGCTCGCTCATGATGTGGTGCAGGGCGTCGTAGCCGCCGCGCCGCGACACCGGCGCATTGGCGACGATCGCAGGCCCGAGGCCGGCAGCCTTGCAGGTTTCGATGAAGCCAATATGGCGGCGTCGCGAGGTATCGAGTTCCGGCATCGAACCGATGAAGCCGAGCCTCGTGTGTCCAGCCTCTATGAGCGTGCGCGCCGCCAGCCGGCCCGACGCATGGTCGTCCACGGTGACGCTTCTGCCGATCGTGGAACGCCGGTTGACGAAGACGTGCGGCACCGGATTGTTCGCGATCGCCTCGATCATTTCGCGGCTCTCGGCCGTCACCGCGATGATCAGGCCATCGATGCGCCGCTCGCTGACCAGTCTCAGATAGGCCGCCGTCGACCGCTGCTCGTCCGCAACCTCGGCGATCAGCATGACATAGCCGGCTTTTTCAGCCTGCCGCATCGCACCGCGCACGGTCTCTGCGTAGACCGGGTTGGTCAGGTCGGGCAGCAGGATGCCAAGAGCGCCCGTGCGCTGGGTGCGCAGATTGCGCGCCAGCGCATGCGGCCGGTAGTTGACGCGCCCTGCCTCGTCCAGGATAGCCTGACGGGTCTGCGCGCGCACGCTGATGCCGCCATTGTTCAGCACTTTGGACACCGTCGAAACGTCAACGCCGACTGCGCGCGCTATATCTTTCAGCGTGGCACGTGCAGAGGGAAGCGCAACTGGTGTCGATGTTTTCACGAGACCTTCCCGTACCTCTCTAGCAGAGCTGCGTCCGGCTCGTAACGATAGCAGCGGGAGGTCAGGCCGCCATCGACCGCGAGAGACTGGCCGGTGACGAAGGAGGCTTCCGACGAGATAAGCCATGACACCGCCGCCGCTATCTCCTCCGGTTCGCCTATGCGTTCCAGCGGATGCTGGATGGACATTTCCCGTTCGGCGCGGATGCTGTCCGGGCTATCGCGGATAACCCGCTGCACGAGCGATGTGCGCACCGCGCCGGGCGCCACTGCATTGGCTCGAATGCCGACCGGTCCATATTCGACCGCGATGTAGCGGGTCAGCGCGTCAATGCCGGCCTTGGCGACGTCATAAGCCGCCCACATGTTGAAGGCGGAGCGGCCATGCACCGACGAGACGTTGACGATCGACCCGGCGACGCGGTCTCTCACCCATGTCTGGATCGCTTCCGAAGAGCCCCAGAAATGCGACATCAAATTGACCGCAAAGACGCGCTCGACATCGGCGTCTTTCGGTTCATGCAGATTGCCCATCAGTGCGATACCGACATTGTTGACCCAGCCTCGCAGGGGCGCGAGCTTTTCGGCGGCCTCTCGCGCTTTCTTCAGCACGGCACGGTCGGAGGCGTCGCCGCAAAGGCAGCCATGTCCCTTGCCCAGCTTCTTGCCCAGGTCGGATGCCGTTTCGGGGTTGATTTCAAGGCCGACGACGTTCCATCCATCGGCCGCCAGACGAACGGCTATGGCATGGCCGATGCCGTCGCCGGCTCCCGTTACGACAACGCTTCCGAGACTCATCGAGACCTCCCATTGGATCCGGGCGGGCGGCTCGGGTTGTCGACGCGCCATGGGTTTGTTGGTCGGCTTCAAGGGTCGTGCAGGACACACAACTAGAAGCTGCCCCCAACGCCTGTCAAGCGCATGGTTCCGGACCGTGCTCGGTTGCACTACAGCTCTCAATTATCACGCCGAATATGTTTGAGCAATCGATTGACTGTTGGGTTGTTCGGATGCACTGTTGCGTCAAGCCGGATGAATGAAACCGGCGGTGAAGAGAAAACCGGGGAGAGAGAATCATGGATGGAAAACTGGATAACAGGCATCTCGCCAAGGCCAAATCCGGCCATGCCGACGCTGCCGGCCTCACGCGTCGGGATCTGATGCAGCGCGCCGCGATGCTCGGCATCGCCGGCGCCTTCGCCAATTTCGGCTTCCCGGCGCTTGCCGCCGATTTCGACTGGAAGAAGCATGCCGGCACCAAGCTCAGCATCCTGATGACGGGCGACGAGAACGACCACCGGGCGTTGGGCGACATGTTGGACAAATTCAAGGAAGACACCGGCATGGAACTGGAGATCACGTCTCCGGCGCTGGGCGCGCTGATCGAAAAGACGCTGCAGAACCTGAAGGCCGACCATTCTTCGTTCGAGCTCATCGAATATCTCGGCTTCCTGACCACCCAGCAGGTCGGCGCCGGCTATTACGAGCAGCTCAATTCCTACATCGACGATCCGTCGAAGACCCCTCCGGACTGGGACGTCGCCGACTTCCTGCCGCCGGCCATGTCCAATGTCGGTATTTTCGACATGGCATCCGGGACCGTCGGCAAGGGCAAGGACATCTATGGCATTCCGGGCCTGCATTCCGGCTCGGTCATCTACTTCTACCGCAAGGATCTGTTCGAGGCGGCGGGCCTGAAGCCGGCCACGAACTGGGACGAGTTCAAAGACGCGGCGATGAAGCTCAACAAGGACGATGTCGCCGGCTGTTCCTTCATCGGCGCCAATGATTTCTCGCTCGCCGCCGTCGACTGGTACACGCGCTTCATCACCACGGGCGGCAAGCTGATGAGCGGCAGCCCGAAGGAAAAGAACTTCAAACCGAACGTGAATTCGCCCGAAGGCATCGGCGCGCTGCAAATGCTGATCGATCTTCTGCCCTACGCGCCGAAGAACGTAACGAAATACGGCTTTGCCGAGAACGTCGACGGCTTTTCCACCGGCAAGATCGCGCAGATGATCTTTTGGTCGACCATCGCCGGCCCGATCCTCAACGGCGACAATTCGATGGTGTCGGACAAGACGGGCACCGGTCCAGTGCCAGCCAAACCGGGCGAGACGGCGCGGGCAATTCAGGGCGGCTGGGGCATGGGCATTCCGAAGAACATCGATCCGGCCAAGAAGGATGCTGCCTGGCTCGCGTTGACCTGGATGACCAGCAAGGCGTTCAACAAGTTCGAGGTCGAGAAGTACCAGATCGACGCCAGCCGCACCTCGGCGTTCACCGATCCCGACCTTGTTGCCAAGCTACCCTATCTGCCGGACGCGCTGAAAGCGGCGTCGACGGCGGAGATCATTCCAACCTCGCTGATCCCGGAATTCTTCCAGTTGAACGACATCATGAATGTCGAGTTCAACGCCGCGCTGATCGGCACGCAGGATGCCAAGACCGCCTGCGAAAAGGTACAGACGCAGTGGGAGGCCATGCTGCGCAAGGCCGGCCATCTCGCCTGATCGGCTCACGATCGTCGGTTTGGAAGTGAGTGATGAGCATTGCTGCGCCGGCGTCGGCGAAATTCGTGTTCGGCACGCGCGACAGGCCGGGGAGGTCGGTATGGCTGCTCCTCGGTCCGTGCATCGCCTATCTCGTCATCTTCAGCATCTATCCGCTGTTCCACAGCCTGCGCCTGTCGCTGACCGACCTCACCGCGGCGACAGGCACCGGCAATTTCGTCGGTCTCGACAATTATCGCGCATTGCTGGTCGATCCGCAGTTCTGGAACGCGGCCTGGAACAGCGCCGTCATGGTGTCCTTGTCGGTGGCGATCCAGGTGGTTCTCGGCGTTGCGCTCGCCATGTTCTTCAACCTCCGGCTGCGCGGGTCGTGGATTGTGCGCGGCATCCTGCTCTTGCCGATGCTGATGACGCCAATCGTCGTCGGCGTCATGTGGCGGGCACTGCTCAATCCCGACTGGGGACTTGTCGATTGGGCCATCAAAGCGGTCGGACTGACGCCGCCCGATTGGCTGGGTACGGTCAGCATGTCGATGGTTACCGTCATCATGGTCGACTGCTGGCAATGGACGCCGTTCGTGTTCATGATCGTCTTCGCCCGACTGCAAGCCCTGCCGCAGGAGGTGTTCGAAGCGGCGCAGGTCGATGGCGCTGGCCCGGTCGTTACCTTCCGCCGCATCACCTTGCCGATGTTGAGGCCGGCGATCGTCTTTGCCGCCGTCTTCCGCGCGGTGGACGCCTTCCGCTCCTTCGATCTGATCTACGGGCTGAGCTATGGCGGTCCAGCGCGCAGCACCACGACGCTGAGTTTCTTTTCGTTCCAGAACGGGTTCCAGTTCCAGAACTACGGCTATGCGGCTGCGGTCGCCTATATGATGCTGATCATCCTCGCCGTCGGCACTACGGTCCTGCTGCAATACGTTCAGCTGCGGCCAGGGAATTCACGATGAAGTTCCGGCCCGGCAGGATCATCGCCTATCTGTTTCTGATCGTGCTTGCGGTCGTCGGCGCAGCGCCCTTCCTTTATCTCGTCGTGCTGTCGACCAAGAAGCGCATCGAGATCCTGGCGCAGGTGCCGCCGAAGCTGACGTTCACCTGGGTGCAGGCGGCCAAAAACTACAACGAGGTGCTGTTCAGCCAGGGCATGCTGAGCTTTACGTTGAACTCGCTGATCGTGGTCAGCATCGCCACGGCGATCGCGCTTGTCATCGGCACGCCCGCTGCCTACGCGTTTTCGCGGCTGCGCTTCAAGAACAGCGAGCGCCTTGCCAGCACCATTCTATCTATGCGTTTCATGCCGCCAATCGCGGTTGCGATCCCACTTTTCCTGATGGTCAAGGCCGCGGGCCTGCAGGACAGCTATCCCGGGCTGATCCTGCCCTACGTCGCCTTCTCGCTGCCGCTTGTGGTTTGGATCATGATCGGCTTCTTCGACGAGATCCCAGGCGAGATCGACGAGGCGGCCCTGATCGACGGCTGCACGCGCGTCAGCGCGCTCTGGTACGTCATGCTGCCGATCGTCAGGCCCGGCCTCGTCACGGCGGCGCTGTTCGGCGCGCTGTTCATCTGGAACGAGTTCCTCGTCGCGCTGTATGTCATCGATTCGCGCGCGTTCCAGACCATCTCGCTCGGCGCCGCGACGCTGGTCAGCGCACAGCGTCCGATCGACTGGAACATCGCCGCAACGGTGGGTGTCGTCACGGTCATTCCGATCCTCATCTTCTCGCTCTTCGTCCAGCGCTACATTGTGCGCGGAATAACCGCCGGAGCTGTCAAATGAACTACGATCTCAAGCCGGAACTCGTGACTTCGGATCTCGGCTGGCCGGAGGGGCCGACCGTGATGCCGGACGGCAGCGTTGTCTTCGTTGAGAGCTACCGCAGCCAGCTGACCCTCGTCGGCAAGGACGGCAAGGCCAGGCAATTCGCCTACGTCACCGGCGCGCCGAATTCATGCGTGCTGGGTTCCGACGGCGCGCTCTACGTTTGCCAGAACGGCGGCACGGTCGGCCCGTGGCGCGCAGCGGAGATGACCTTGCCGTCGATCCAGCGGGTGCGGCCAGGCGGCAAGCCGGAAATCCTGGTGAGCGAAGTCGACGGCATCAAGATGAATGGGCCGAACGATCTGGTCTTCGGGCCGGATGGCACGCTGGTCTGGACCGATCCGGGGACCTATAATCCGGCCAATCCCGATCCGAGCTACATCTATGCACTGTCGCCGGACGGCAGGGCCAGCGTGAAGGTCGCGTTTCCCGCGCCAACGTTTCCGAACGGGGTCGTCGTCGAGGCCGACGGCTCGATCGTGTGGGATGAATCCTACACCGGCCATGTTTGCCGGCTGAAAACCGACGGAACGATTGAGGATCTCGGCAGGATGCCAGGCAAGAATCCCATTCTCGACGGCATGGCGATCGCCAAGGACGGCTCCCTGCTCGTTACCGACCTCGTTGGCGAAGGGTTTCACGTTTTGGCGCGCGATGGCACGCCGAAGGGCTTCGTGCGCACCGGCGGCTGTCCGACCAATCTTGCCTTCGATGGCGAAACGCTTTGGGTAACGGACGCCAGCGTGCTGGCTAGCAGCGCAGAGCCCAATTATGCGGGGCGATTGTGGCGGCTTACATTTCCTGGCGGCGGCGCTCCTACCTACAAGGGCTCGATCGGGATGGAGGTCAAGGCATGAGTGCGCGAGAAGCCTTTCCGGGCCTCTCCTACAAGGGAAAGGTTGCGTTTGTCACCGGCGGCGGCTCCGGGATCGGCCGCGAGACGGCGCTGACGCTCGCCGATTTGGGCGCCGATGTCGCGGTCCTCGATTGGACCGCCGGCGCGGCCGATGCCACGGCCGAGGCTGTGCGGAAGATTGGGCGCAAGGCCGTCGCCTTCAATGGAGATACAGGCGACGAGAAAACGGTTGTGGATGCCTTCGCGGCGACACGCCAACAGCTCGGCGAGATCGATGTTGCGGTTGCCTGTGCCGGGATACTGGGCGCCGGCGGTCCGGTGTTCGAAACCTCGGTCGAGGATTTCGAGCAGGTAATGGCCGTCAATGTGCGTGGCTCGTTCCTGGTCACGCGCGAGGCCGCCAGCGGCATGCGACAGCGCAAGCGAGGCGCGATCGTGCTGCTGTCCAGCCTGGACGGCCTGCAGGCAGAGCACGGCATGTTTTCGTATTGCACATCCAAGGGCGCGCTGCTCAATTTGGCCCGCGCCGCCGCGCTCGATCTGGCGCGCGACGGTGTAACGGTAAATTGCGTGTGCCCGAGCGTGACGCACACGCCGCTGCTTGCGGGCCGCCTGGCAACACTGCCGAACGGCGACGAGATACTTGCCTCCTATGCAGCGCGCCATCCGCTCGGCCGGGTGCTGACGCCGCGCGATATCGCCTCCGCGATCGCTTTTGTCGCGTCGCCGATCGCCAATGGCATCACCGGGGCTGCGATCCCGGTCGACGCGGGTATCGGCGCGACCTGGGACAACTACCGCGATCCGCCGTGGATCGCTGCTGGCTGAAACGGGCGTCGGGCAACGCGGACATTGATGCCTTTGGCCCACGAAAAGGCCAGCAAAATCAATACCCGTGACATATCCTCCGGGCCTACCATTATCTTTGATTCAATTGATGGAAGACCTCGGCCCAAAACGTTTTGGGCTCATTGTGGGCCGGCGTAAAAACATTGCTGGACCTGATGCCGACGCGCGCTTTCGCCGACACGGCTGATGTGGCGGCGGCGGTTCTGTATCTGGCGTCACCGGCTGCCAAGATCGTCACCGGCCATGTCCTGGCGGTTGACGGTGGCTATCTTGCCCGTTGAGTTCCCGATCACAGACTGTCGATGCTGATCGTTAGCGCGGGCGATTCGAGCTGTGGCACGTTGGCCCCCGCGGGGCCGGGCCCAGCAACATGCGAACAGCTCTGCCAATCTGAGGGTGCGCCGGGTCAAGAGCGCATCGGCAATTCAATTGGTCTTCAGCGGACCCGCCCGGTTTTCGGCGATCCACCGCGCGGCCAGCACCAGCGCCCCCATGCTGAAATCCTTGCCGTGCTTGGCAACCATCTCTTCCGACAATTTGGCAAGGCGTTCGAAAAAGGCGTCCTTGCTCTTTTCCTCTGCAGTGAGCTCGGTTTGCATTGCATCCTCCTGTTGTCGGGCTTCGCCCTGGCTATTTGAAAAGCATTGCCGGGAAGGTGACGATCGCAGCAGTTCCATTCACCATGCCCACAGCCAGGTGCTGTCCATCGCCGGACCAGGCCAGCGCTGTGATCGCGCTGCCCGAAAATTTCACGGCGAGCTCGTCACGCGAGCCGATCTGGGCGACTGTGATGCGGCCGTTGGCGTAGCCGGCGGCGATAAGGTTTCTCACCGGATGCGCCGCCATTGTTTCAACTGGAACAGGTGCCGCGCGACCCGTTTCCAGCGCGCCGGAAGCCGCATGCTCAAATGGCGGGACAGCCATTGACCAGCCAGCAATACGGAATGCGCCCGACGCAAACAGCGTATTCTCTTGCGTGCTCCAGCACACGGTCCGGACCGGCGAAGGAAATCCGCCGACTACGCCCGATCGGCCATCTGCCAGGCGCACAAGGCCAAAGCCTCCTGTCTCAAGTCCGCAGGCCAGCCATGAGCCGTCGTAGCTCCAGCGGATGGAAGCCGGGCGTGAGGGAGTGGAAAATTCGTTGATGAGCTCGGGACTGCCGTCGACCGCCCAGATCGACAGCCCGTTGCCGGAATCGAACGCGAGCCGGTTCGCGCCCGGCGAGAACGCGATGGCGTGCGTCGATGAGGACGCTCCCTGGCGCAGCCTTACCACTTCATCGTTGGCGCGCGACAGGAACACATCATGTCCATCGCTGAAGGCCGTTATGGCTTTTGGGGCACCATGGGCGATAGCGAGGATCGGTCCGTCGATCTTGATCGGCGTTGGCGCAATCGCGCCGTCGGGTGCCAAATACGTGGCTTCACCCGCACTCGTGCCGACGAGGAAGCCAGAACTGCGATAAGCGACGATCGGGACATCGCCGTCCCCAAGCGATGCGGAAGCGATCAAAGGTGCGAGCGGCTTCTCGCGGGGCCGGATCGTCGTCTGTCCGAGATCGCCGCTGACCCGGATCCTTGCCTCCGGCGGTTCCTGATCCGCCACCTTGCCGATTGCGACGGATCCGTCCACGGATGTGAATGCGATGGCGGAGCCATCGGCGCTGAAGCACACATCGGCAACCGCGGCCGGGCGCCGCCAGCTTCGTGCCAGCAGGTCGAACAGCGCCAGGTTCTGCGTTGTTTGCTGGTTCACGGCTTGTCTCCCCTAATGGCGCTCGTTGCTTCGGCAAGCGCGCGGTCGACATCCGCGACCTTGCCTTCGATTGCCAAGATGCGTTCCTCGCTTTCGATGCATGCCTGCCTCATGGCCTCGGCACTCGCTTCAGCGTCATGCAAATCCCGCACCAGTTCAGCGCCGCCGCCATGCTTCCCGATTTCGAGCTCCAGGCGCAGCACCTCGATCTGGATGCCGGAGAGCTTTTGATTGAGCCGCTGCGCTTCGGCGGTGAGCGCCGAGACTTCGGCGACGAGAGCCAATCGTTGAGCGACCAGCACGGCCAGCCCAGCGTCGCGTCTTGTGCCGCCGCTCATCACTTTTTCTCGGCTGGTTTTTCGAAAGCGGACAGCAATCCCGGCAGGCCGTCTACCTGTTTCTGGAACTGCTTTTCGGCGGTTTCGATATGGCTCTTGAGTTGATCCCATATGTCGACGCGGATCATGGACGTGGTGTCGCCGGTAAGATGCTCGATCTCGGCGATGCGAAACTGGCGCGATAGCGATACCCCGGAAAACACGAAGTCGCGCAACAGGATCGCGTGGCTTTCAACGAACAGATGGATCATCGGATGCGTCTCCGTGGTGACGCCGCTGGCGGCAAGCTCGGCCCGGATGAAATCCTGGAAATGGCCTTGCAGACGGTGCTGGCTCTCACCCATGAATCGCATGACGAAAACGAGGTCACTCGGCATCAGCCTGACGAGTTCGGCGGTCACGTCGTCCGGTTGGCTTGGCCGGGGAAGGCCGGGGCTGTCATTGTTGCCTGGCATTGTCTTTCTCGGCATTGCCTCCCGCTCGAGATGGTCATCAAATCGAGATCGGTATCAAATAGTGTATGAAATAATCGAAATGAATAGGTGCGGACTATTTTATTCGTACCGCCTTTTCTAAGATTATATATTGCAGTGCACAAAATAGCACAAATATTACATATGTAATGTACAGATGTAAAATATCGTTACAATCATCTGGATGTTCGCCGGAGACAGCCACGACGGTCTCCGCCCAGGCGCTGCTCATAGGCCCGATTTTCAAACTGGCACGGCGCTTGCTTTACCTATTTGCATAAGAAGCCCATCGCGTTCCGACGCGGTGCCAAAAGAACGAAGGACCGGAGGAAGCCGCAGCACACGCGCTTCGATACGCCCATCGCAAGATGCGACTGGGGTGTCGCAGCGCCCCGCAGTCCACCTCGAGAACCTTTGCCGCGATCCACTTGAATGGCTGGACCCTGCGTCGCGCCTGGCGGCGCAACCCTTGTCATGCCGTTCGCAAACTCACCGGCGGCGTTGTGTGCCGTCTCATGCCTGGATCGAGGGATCCATGGCTCAACCTGGTGGAGGCTTATGACGATGTCGTCGTTGACACTTAACAAGATTACCTCGCAGCGCGGTATTTCCGTGGGCGAGGCGACCAAGAAGATTTCCGACCTCGGTTGGAACCCGACCTATGTCCAGGAAGCGATGACGTTTCCGACCGACTACAAGATCGCCAAGGCGCCGCGCGATCCGATGAAGCAGGTGCTGCGCTCCTATTTCCCCATGCAGGAGGAAAAGGACAATCGCGTCTACGGCGCGCTCGACGCCGCTCTTCGCGGCGACATGTTCCGCAATGTCGAGCCGCGCTGGGTGGAGTGGATGAAGCTCTTCCTCGCCATCATTCCCTTCCCGGAGATATCCGCCGCCCGCTCGATGGCGATGGTGGCGCGGCTGGCGCCGGGCGAGGATCTCAGGACCGGCTTCACCATGCAGATGGTCGACGAGTTCCGCCACTCGACCATCCAGATGAATCTGAAGAAGTGGTACATGGAAAACTACATCGACCCGGCAGGGTTCGATATCACCGAGGAAGCCTTCGGCAAGTGCTACGCGACCACGATCGGCCGCCAGTTCGGTGAAGGCTTCATCACCGGCGACACGATGACGGCCGCCTGCATGTACCTGACCGTCGTCGCCGAGACGGCGTTCACCAACACGCTCTTCGTCGCCATGCCTTCGGAAGCCGCGCGCAACGGCGACTATGCGCTGCCGACCGTGTTCCTCTCGGTGCAGTCCGACGAGAGCCGCCACATCGGCAACGGTCACTCGCTGCTGATGGCCGCGCTGAAGGAGCCGGAGAACCACCTGCTGCTCGAGCGCGACATGCGCTACGCCTTCTGGCAGAACCACGCCATCGTCGACGCCGCGATCGGCACCTTCATCGAATACGGCACCACCAACCGCGACAAGAACAAGGAGTCCTACGCGGAAATGTGGCACCGCTGGATCTACGAGGACTACTACCGCACCTACATGCTGCCGCTCGAGAAATACGGCATCAAGATCCATCACGACGACGTCCAGGCCGCCTGGGAGCGCATCACCAAGAAGAACTACGTCCACAAGGTCGGCCAGTTCTTCGCCGTCGGCTGGCCGGTCAACTTCTGGCGCATCGAGGCGCAGACCGACAAGGACTTCGAGTGGTTCGAGCACAAATACCCAGGCTGGTACGCAGAGTTCGGCGACTTCTGGAAATGGTACGCCAAGCTCAGCCACAAGGGCGAGAAGGTGCTCTTGTTCAACAGCGATGTCGGCTACGTCTATCCGCACCGCTGCTGGTCCTGCCTGGTGCCTTGCCTGATCCGCGAGGACATGGTGGTCGACGAGATCGATGGGCAGCTGCACACCTTCGCCCACGAACTCGACCGCTGGACCGCTGTCGAAGCCTTCGCCGATGAGTATCAGGGCCGTCCGACGCCCGCGATGGGCCGCTTCAGCGGCAAACGCGAGTGGGAGACGCTCTATGACGGCTGGGATCTCGCCGATGCGATCAAGGATCTCAACTTTGTCCGTTCCGACGGCAAGACACTGATCCCGCAGCCGCATCTGCGCTTCGGCGCCGACGAGCAGTGGACGCTCGACGACGTGCGCGGCAACATCCTCGGATCGCCGCTCAATGCGCTTCGCGGCATGTCGCCGGCCGATCGGGAGAAGCATCTGGCCGAGTATCGGGCAGGCTTCACCATCACGCCCATCAACTGACCATCCGAGCGCGGGGGCCGGGGTTTCCGGCCCCCGCGACATTCCAGAGGAAGGCCATCTCCTGTCCTGCGGACGGGCCGGAGAGGAATTGGGAGGTTATCGATGACTGGTGCTCACACGGTGCGCCTGGAGCCGGTCGGCGTCGAGTTCGAGGTCGAACACGGCGAGACGGTCCTGAACGCGGCTTTCCGCCAGGGCATCGCGCTGCCGCATGGCTGCAAGGAAGGGCAATGCTCGGCCTGCAAATGCGTGCTGCTCGAAGGCGAAGTCGACATGCTTAAATACTCGACCTTCGCGCTCAACGACACGGAGAAGGAGAGCGGCCACGTATTGTTGTGCCGGTCGATCGCCTATTCCGACATGCAGGTCGAGCTCCTCAATTACGACGAGGAGGTTCTGGCGAAATCAATCGCGGTGAAGACGTTCAAGGGCCGGATCTCGAAGTTCGAGCATCTTACCCATGACATCCGCGGCATCGAGATCGAGCTCAGCTCGCCGATAAAATTCTGGGCTGGCCAATATGTCGACATCACGGTCACCACGCAAAAAGGGGAGACGATTACGCGCTCGTTCTCCATGGCAAATACGCCGGACGAAACCCAAAAGCTCTCCTTCATCATCAAGAAATACCCCGAAGGAAAGTTCTCCGGAGAGCTCGATTCCGGAGGTATCCGCGTCGGAGCCGAGGTCAGCGTCGCCGGGCCCTATGGAACCTGCTTCCGGCGGGAAGGACGGCAAGGCCCCCTGATCCTGGTCGGCGCCGGCTCCGGCATGTCGCCGGTATGGTCGATCCTCAACGATCACCTGAAGAGCGGCGAGAAGCGGGACGTCTACTTCTTCTACGGCGCGCGGACCCCTACCGACCTGTTCTATCTCGACAGGATCGCCGAGCTTGCCGGCCGCTACCCGGAGCTGAATTTCATCCCGGTGCTGTCGCATGTGAATGGCGAGGCGTGGGACGGCGAGCGCGGCTTCGTACACCAGGGCGTCGACGCCAAGCTCAAGCAGCTCGCGGTCGACGGGCAGGGCGACGTCTATGCCTGTGGTCCGCCGCCCATGATCGATGCGCTGCAGCCCGTGCTGTTCATGAACGGCTTCGAGACCGAACGCATCTTCTTCGACCGGTTCACCACATCGTCCAACGCCGTCCCCGCCCATTGAGGCGGGCCGGAGCGCAACATCAGAGCAACTGCAACAAAGGGAGTGAAGACAATGGTAGCAACGTCGAGTTCAGTAGGATCGGGAGCCGCGGGAGCCGCGATCTTCGCCGATTCGGACAGCCGCAAATATCGGTATTTCGAGCCGAGAGGCCAGCGCGCCACACACTATGAGGATGTCACGGTCGACGTGCAGCCCGACCCCGAGCGCTACCTGATCCAGGACTGGATCATCTCGTTCTCGAACGGCAAAGGCGCCTACATCAAGGACAACACTGCCGCCAGAAGCTCGAACTGGCATGCTTTCCGGGCTCCCGACCAGGAGTGGGAACGCACGCACTACCAGCGCCAGTCGAAGATCGAGACGATGGTGCAGAGCGTCATCACCAATGCCCGCCGCGCCGGCGCGCCGAAGACCTTCGACAAGGTCTGGGCCAAGCTGCTGCAGGCGCATCTCGGAGCTTGGAAGCATGCCGAGTTCGGCCTCGGCACGTCGCTCATGCAGGCGCAGCGCTACGGCTACACGCAGATGATCAACAATGCGACGCTGACCAACTCCTCCTACAAGCTGCGGCTCGCCCAGGACATCACGCTCTATCTCGCCGAGATCGGCATGGACATCGCCGGCTGGGACGACGAGCTCGGCAAGAAGCATTGGCTCGAGGACGGCGTGTGGCAGAGCACCCGCGAGGCGGTCGAGACCATCATGGGCACGACCGACTATCTGGAACAGTACTTCGCCATCAATATCGTGTTCGAGCCGCTGGTCGGCGAATTGTTCCGCTCCGGTTTCCTGATGCAGGCGGCGGCGGCCAACCACGACTTCATCACGCCGCCGGTGATTTCGGCGGCTGAAGCCGACTACGAGCGCAACCTCGCCAACACCATCGACCTGGCCTACCTGCTCGCCCACGACGAGAAGCATGGCGCGGCAAACAGAAAGCTCTTCCAGGGCTGGGTGAACAAGCATGGCGCGCTTGCCGACAAGGCGGCCGCCGGCCTCCAGCCGATCTGGTCGATGCCGCATTCCAAGCCGGTTTCCTTCACCGACGTTCGCGCCCAATCCGAGGAACGGATCGGCCGGATCCTCGGCGAACTCGGCCTCAAGCGCTGAACAGGGGAGAAAAGATCATGTCAGTAGCAGCACGCGACGCCTCGCAGTCCAACATCTTCAAGTCGATGAAGGACATCACCTTCGAACAGACGATTTCGCACCAGTGCGGCGTCACCATGAACGACTCGGTCGAGGCACGCGCCATCGCCGAATTCATGGGCAAGAAGCCCGGGGTCATCGTCACCTACCAGCCGGCCATGATCCGCATCGACGGCGACGGCAAGCTGATCTTCAAGATGGACGAGATCAGCGAATATCTCGGCCGCGACATGACCGCCGAGATCTTCGAGGTCAACACCTCCACCCACTACGGCCGCATGGTGCGCGTCGACGACAACACCGTGATCCTGTTCGGGAACATGGACGAGGTCTTCGAATACATCTGACCAAGTCCAAGGACTCGGCGCGCCGCTCGGACGCGGCGCGCCGACCCCATCAACACGACGCCCTATCAACGTGACGACTGCGGAGGCAAGAAATGTACAGGACACCGGAAGGCAAGGACATCTTCGTGGTCGACGGCCACACCCATTTCTGGGACGGCAGCCAAGAAAACCAGAAGAACATCCACGGCAAGCAGTTCATCGACTGCTTCTATGCCTATCACACGGGCTTGAGCCCGAAGGAACAGCTCTGGGAGAAGGGCAAATTCGAGAAATACAGCGCCGACGATCTCTACCGCGACCTGTTCATCGACGGCCCGGACGACGTGGCGATCGTCCAGTCGACCTATCTGAAGGATTTCTACAAGAACGGCTTCAACACGATCGAGCGCAATGCCGAGGTCGCCAAGCGCTATCCCGAGCGATTCATCGTCAACGGCGCCTTCGATCCGCGCGACGGCGAGAAGGCGCTGGAATATATCCACTTCCTCAAGGAGACCTACGACGTCAAGGGCGTGAAGATGTACACGGCCGAATGGAATGGCGCCTCCAAGGGCTGGAAGCTCACCGACCCCGATGCCTACAAATGCTTCGAGCTGTGCGAAAAGCTCGGCATCAAAAACATCCACGTCCACAAGGGCCCCACGATCATCCCGCTCAGCAAGGACGCGTTCGACGTGCATGACGTCGACCATGCGGCGACGGATTTCCAGGGCCTCAACTGGATCATCGAGCATTGCGGGCTGCCGCGCCTCGACGATTTCTGCTGGATCGCGACGCAGGAAACCAACGTCTATGGCGGCCTGGCGGTGGCGCTTCCCTTCATCCATTCGCGCCCGCGCTATTTCGGCGAGGTCATCGGCGAATTGCTGTTCTGGATAGGGCCGGAGAAGATCCTGTTCGGCTCCGACTACGCGATCTGGACGCCCCGCTGGCTTGTCGAGAAATTCTGGGCCTACCAGATCCCGCAGGACATCGCCGCGGAACGCGGTGTGCAACTGACCGACGAGATCAAGGAGAAGATCCTCGGCCTGAACGCCGCGCGTCTCTACGACATCGACATCGAAGCCAAGAAGAAGGCGCTCGCAAGCTCGCCCTTCAGCATCGCGGCGGAGTAGGAGCCATGGCAACCGCCAGTGTTTCCGACAGCCGCGAGAAGGAACTCTGGCGGCGCGTTGGCGAGGTCAACGACCCGGAACTCGACGAATCCATTACCGAGATGGGCTTTGTCGAGCGGGCCGAGGTGAAGGGTAACGGCAGCGTGGAGGTCGATTTCCGCCTGCCGACCTACTGGTGCTCACCCAACTTCGCCTTCCTCATGCTCGACGGCGTGCGCAAGGCGCTCGACCACCTCTCCTGGTCGCCCGCCTATCGTGTCCGGCTGCACGACCACATGTTCGCCGAAGAGGTCAATCGCGGCATCGAGGAAGGCAAGACGTTCGGCGATATATTCGCTGGACTCGCCGGCGATGAGGATATCGGCGCGCTGCGCGAGACCTTCAGCATGAAGGCCTTCAAGCGGCGTCAGGAAGCTGTGCTGCTCGCCCTGAGAAAGCAAGGGCTGACGGATCGCGAGATCCTCGGCATGGACCTTGCCGCGTATGATGTTGCCCGGCTCGGGTCCGGCGACGCGGCAAGGCAGAAGGCGCGATACCGGACAGCGCTTGTCGAGCGCTTTCCGGCGCGAAGGCAGGGCGACCCCGTCTTCCTCACCTGGGAGGGGCGCCAAATCTCGGCCGAGGCCCTCGATGCCCATCTCGCCGAACTGCGCGCCGTGCGCATCAACATGGAGTTCAACGGCGCGCTTTGCCGTGGGCTCAAGCAGGCAAGATACAAGGAGTTGGACGTGATCGACGGCGAGCCGACGCTGGTCGACTTCATCATGGATCGCGTGCCGGAGCGAAGCGCGCCGGCCACCTAATGCATGTCGCCCAAAAGTGCGTAGCGGTTTTGGGAGAACGACATGCATCAAACAAAGACTTAGAGCGCGTCGCCTGAATCCGTTTCTGCGCGACGCGCTCTAAGCAGAACCGAAGCAACGGCCTCCCACGCACGAGGCCCCCAACCAACAACCCGCCCGTAAGGCGGAAGGAGGAGTCATGCCCAAAATTATGCTTCACAATTCCGAGGCCCGCCGCGCGTTGGCCCGTGGTGTCTTTCGGCTCGCCGCGGCCGTCGAGCCTACGCTCGGTCCCAAAGGCATGAATGCCATGATCGACCGGCCGATCGGCACGCCGATGGTTACGCGCGACGGCGTCAGCATCGCCTCCGAGATCGAACTGCACGACCGTTTCGAGAACATGGGCGCGCAGGTCGTCCGCGAAGTGTCGATGCAGACCAACGAGGTCGCCGGCGACGGCACCACGACCGCCATCGTGCTCGCCAACGCGCTGATCCAGGGCGGCATCGAGGCGAATGAGCAAGGCGCGAAATCAGTCGACCTGTGCAAAGGCATCGAGCTCGCCGTAACGGCGGTTGTGGATGCCCTCAAGGCATCGGCCAAGCCCGCCAAGGGCAACGGCATTCTCGCCTCCGTCGCCAATATCGCGGCGACCGACGCCAGGCTTGGCGCGTTGGTCGCGGAAGCGCATCAGCGCGTCGGCGCCGAAGGCGTCATCACCACCGACTTCAGCGTCACCACCGAGACCACGCTCGACGTTGTCGAAGGCATGTCCTTCGACCGCGGCTACCTCTCGCATCACATGGTCACGGACCAGGAGAAGATGGAGGCCGTGCTCGAGCGGCCCTTGATCCTGATGACCGATCTCAAGATCAAGGAGCCGCAATCACTCGAGGCCGCGCGCCGCATCGCCGACGAGGCCGGCCGGCCGCTCTTGATCGTGTCCGAGGAAGTGTCGCCGGAAGTCGTTGTCACGCTGCTCGGCAAGCACGGGCCAGGCAAATACCTCATCGTGCATCCGCCGGAATACGGCCATTGGCGCAAGGCGATGATGGAGGACCTGGCGATCATCACCGGCGGCAGGGTGATAGCCCGCGATCTCGGCGGCCGCTTGGAGGATATCACGGTCGACGATCTCGGAACCGCTGACCGCGTGAAGACGAGTTCGTCATACACTTCCATCATCCGCGGTGGCGGCAACCATGATGCGATCGCCTCGCGGCGTGCGCAGGTGCAGCGGCAATATGAGGCCGCCCCGCCGAACATCGAGCAGGACAAGCTGCGCGAGCGCCTGGCCAAGCTTTCCGGCGGCACCGCGATCCTCTATGCCGGCGGCGTCACGCCGGTCGAGCAGAAGCGGACAATCCAGCTGATCGAGGATTCGCTGAATGCGGTGCGCGCGGCTTCCGAGGAGGGCGTGGTCGCCGGCGGCGGTTCGGCGCTCGCTCAGATCGCGCCGCTGCTCGACAAGGTGGCGACCGGTGTCGATGGCGACATCGCCGAAGGCGTACGCCTGGTCCGCTCCGTGCTGACGCGGCCGCTGTGGCGCATCGCCGCCAATGCCGGCGCCGATCCCGAGGCCGTGGTGACCGAGGTGACGCGCATCAATGGCGGCTACGGCTACAACGCGTCCGCCGGCAGCTACCAGAACATGTTCGAAGCCGGGATCATCGATCCCGTCCGCGTCACCTATACGGCACTCGCCAACGCGGCGTCCGTGGCGACGCTGATCCTGACCACCGAGACATTGATCGGCGATCTTGCCGAGGACGAAGACCCGACGGCCGGGCCGGCGCTCGGCGGCGGCGCGGAAAAGCTTGGCCGCGCCTGAAACAATTCCCGGAACCGAGAGGACACGACGATGAAAGCTGCCAGACTCTACGAATACGATCCGAAAATGAACGTGAAGCTCAAGATCGAGGATGTCGCCGCGCCGACGATCACCGCACCGGATGAGGTGATCGTGCGCGTCGGCGCCGCCGGGCTGTGCCGCACCGACCTCCATATCATCGAAGGGGTGTGGAAGCCGACGATGGATCCCGACGGCAGCCTGCTGCCCTACATCATGGGGCACGAGAATGCCGGCTGGGTCGAGGAGGTCGGCAGCGGCGTCAGGTCGGTCAAGCGTGGCGACGCCGTGATCTGCCATCCGTTCCGCTCCTGCGGCATCTGCCTCAACTGCCGGCACGGCGAGGACATGTACTGCGACAACGGCCAGTTCCCCGGCCTCGGCATGAATGGCGGCTTCGCCGAGTATTTCATCACCAGCGAGCGCTCACTGATCAAGCTCAACGCCAACGTCACGCCGATCGAGGTGGCGCCGCTGGCCGATGCCGGCATCACCGCCTACCGGGCCGCCAAGCGAGCGGCGAAGCTCCTGCGCCCGGGGAGCTACTGCGTCCTGCTCGGCATCGGCGGGCTGGGCCACATCGCGTTGCAGTCGCTGCACGCGATTTCAGGCTCCCGCATCATCGCCGTCGATCGCGAGCCGGCGGCGCGCGTGCTGGCCAAGGATCTCGGCGCCGACTTCGTGCTCGACGGCGGGCCGAACGTCGTCGAGGAGGTCAAGGCGATCACCGGCGGCGGCGCCCATGTGGTTATCGACTTCGTCGGTGAGCTCGGCGTCGAGAACATCTGCTGGAAGATGGTCCGCAAGGGCGGCCAGCTGTTCGTCGTGGGTTACGGCGGCGCCGTCAATGTGCCGACCGCGCATCTGGTCATCGAGGAGATCAACATCGGCGGCAGCCTGGTCGGCAACTTCACCGAGCTTGTCGAACTGATGGAGCTCAACGCCGACGGCAAGGTGAAGATGCACTACACCGAGTACAACCTCGCCAGCATCAACACCGCGCTCGACGACTTCAAGAACCGGCGGTTCACCGGCCGCGGCGTCATCGTTCCCTGAGAAAGTCCTGGACCGGATGCCATGTGGAGAAGCACCTGCGGGGCGGCGCTGTCGCAACTATGGCTCTATATCGTTGCCCCTTGCCTTGGTGCTGCCGCAGCCGGACTGGCGCTACGCGTCGGCGTGGTCGGTTCCGGCGAACAGGCGCCGCAGCCTGCCTGATCGGCCGCCGATCCATCATTCTCCGTCGACTGAAATCGTCAATCCCATGGCGCGAATGCCATGGGGTTTTTTTGCGGCCGCTCAGACGAACCCGCGTCGGATGCCGTACTGCTCGAGCTTGCGGTAGAGTGTCGGCCGGGAAATGCCGAGCCTAAGGGCGACTTTGCTCAAGTTCCCGCCCTCTGCGGCAAGCGCGTTCCTGATCGCCTGCCGCTCGGCATCCTCGAATGTGCAAACGGGTGCCTCGAGCATGGCCGCGGGAGTATCGCTGTGCATGGTTGTGCCGCTGCCGTGGCCCGTCGTGATTTCCCGGGGGAGATCCCGGACGTCGATGCTGCTGTCGCGCGCCAGAATATGCAGGCGCTCCATCATGTTTTTCAGTTCACGTACGTTGCCCGGCCAGCGGTAGGCAAGCAGCGCGTCGAGCGCTTGGGTTGAAAATTGCAACGGATTGTTGCCTGCCTTGGCAGCAATCTGGCGGTTGAAATGCTCGACCAGCAACAGCACGTCATCGCCACGTTCGCGCAGGGCAGGGACACGGATCGAAACAGCCCCAATGCGGTAGTAGAGATCGCTGCGGAAGCGCCCGGCCGCGACTTCCTGCTTGAGATCGCGGTTGGTCGAGGCGACCAGGCGGACGTCCACCGGCCGCCCCCTGCTGTCGCCGATGCGATGAACCACACGCTCTTCCAGCACGCGCAGCAAGAACGGCTGGATCTCGAGCGGCAACTCACCAATCTCGTCGAGGCTGAGCACGCCACCATTGGCTTGTTCGAAAACGCCTGCCTTGCCGTCACGTGAGGCACCGGTAAAGGCGCCGGCCACGTGGCCGAACAACTCGCTGCCAAACAACTCCCTGGTGATGGCGCCGCAATTCAACGCGACAAACGGATCGGTGTCGCTGCGCTGGCTGCCAGCATGGACAAGCCGGGCAAACAGCTCTTTGCCTACGCCGGTTTCGCCTTCTATCAGCAACGACGTCACACCGCTCGACCGGGCCACGCGGGAAGCGACGTCGACGGCGGCCAGCAGCTTCTCGCTTTCGCCGACGATCATCGACGTCGCAGCCTGCAGCCGCTTGTCCGCCTCGCGGTTGATCGCCGCCACGCCCGAAACGATTGGCGCTGCCGGGAACACCAGGGCCGCCCCACTTAGGTTTCCGTCCAGCTTCAGCGGTGTGATGTGGCAAGATCTCAGATGCGCCGGGAGTGCCTTGGCGAGATCGGCGTCGGAACCGGACGCCGGCAGGTTCATGAGCCAGCGACCGCGGCCCGGCTCCATCGGGCCGTCCGTCATCTCGGCTGTATCGCCATTGGGCACGTTGTTGCAGAAGATCGCTCGGCCACGGTGGTCGACGATCACCAGCCCGTCTTTTCCGCGGTAACCGGGTGCGGAGGAAATGAAGGCTTCGAGCAGGCGGGTGCGCTGCTGCTGCTGCTGCTCGGCCAGCGCCTTTTCAATCTGCCTGGCAGTGGCGGCGACAAGCGCGGTGTTGTGGGGACGGAAGATCGGCGAATAGCCCGACAGGTCGACGACGCCGACGATCTTCCCGTCCAACGGGTCGCGGATCGGTGCGCCGGCGCAGGTCCAGCCTTTGATACCAGCGCAGAAATGCTCGGCCGCGTGGACGAAGATCGGTTCGCCGGTCCACAGCGCGGTGCCTATGCCGTTGGTTCCGACGGCGCCCTCGTTCCATTTGCCGCCGATGGCGAGATGGATGTCCATGCCGTCATGCAGGGTCTTCTTGTCGCCGATGGCTTCGATCAGCACGCCGTCGCTGTCGGCGAGCACGAGCATCGCTCCCGTCCCTTCCAGCAGTGGGCCGAGAGAGGCGAACGGCCGCCGCGCCGCCGAAAGCAACTCGGCGTTGGCGCGGGTCAGATACTCGATCTCGTCGCGATTGCTGTTGAGCGGCGCTTCGACGCCCTGCGCATTTATCCCGCCAGTAGCGCTGCGGAACCAGGAATCGTGGATCAACGAGCGGACCTGGACCGGATCACGCGCGCATTTCGGAGGATCGGACAGGAAATTTTCCCAGGCGCGCATGGTGGCGCGCTCGTCATAGTCGATGGTGTCCAATACCAGCTGTCCGGCGGCCGTCGGCGCACGCGCCGGAAGCGCTCCGGTCTTCATCTGGTTGATATCGATCCCGCGTTTCATTCAGCCATCACAGAACCTTTGGGGCACGGTATTTCTGTATGCTGTTGTGCTGCAGTCTCGCGAGTTAGGACGCCTGATAATCGGTTCGCAAGATGCGTTAGGCGATGCCGAGTTTCAATCCAATGTCGGCGGCAAGCTGTTCTTCGGTGTAGGAGGCCGCGAGCCGCGACCCGTCCAGGCCGGCAAGCGCTTGTGCGATGATTTCGTCGACCGGCGAGAAGTATCCGTTCTGCTTCGTCGCCAGGACGAAGGCCTGCTCGCCATTCCGGTTGCGGACATCGCCGATATGGTGAAGCTGGCGGCTTGTATTCCGGTCCACTGCGATCACCCTGCCATTGAGGGTGACGCGGATGGATGGTTCTGCCTCGGCGGCGACCGGTGAACCACCGCCGACATGGATGATCAGGCCTTCGGCTTCCGGTTTCTGGCGCGGCTTCCTGGATGCTGAATAGCCGCCGCTGCTGATCTGGTCGGCAAGGCGCACAATCGTCGAGCGGTTCTGTTCGATCAGCCGCCTGACCTGAACGTCCTCGCGCCGGAGGCCATCCCGCTTGGAGATGATTTCGACCATGAATCCTCCCAGATTCACTCGCCTTCTTCGTGCCTGGGTCGCATCTTTTTTCTGACCCCATACGACTTCGGTAAGGCTCGCCATTCGTTTATTGGCTAACACAGAAAATCGTGCAGCAGGTAGCAGGCGGCTGCTACAGGTCGCTCCGGACAGTCGACCATTCCGCCATCGATCCTTGCGAACCTTTCCGGCCGTGAGCCCGGTACGAACAGCGGCACGACAGGCGTCATCAACTCACCATTGGGCCGTGGCCTTGACCGTCACATGTCCATCGGATGCCCGCACCTCCATTTCCATCTCGCCCTTTCCACGAGCCGTTCCGCTCAGGAGCAAGGTCTGCGGGCCGATCGCGGGACGCATGCCGCGAAAGGAGAAGCGGCGTGGCGCTTGCCCGGCAATGACCGCGGCGAAGTTCATCAGCAATGTCGCCTGAAGCGGCCCGTGGATGACAAGTCCGGGGTAATGCTCGACATTTGTGGCGTAGGGCGCGTCGTAGTGGATGCGATGCCCGTTGAATGTCAGCGCGGAGTACCGAAAAAGCAGAACCGGATCGACGTCGACGATCCGTTCATGCGATGCGGGCGACCTTGGATCCGGCAGCGTCAGGGGCGCAATGCCAGCTTCCGCAGGGCGATAGACAATGATCTGGTCTTCCTCGACGACAGGGCCGGCGGCATTGGAGATATCGTGACGGACAGTGACGAAGGTAAGCCGGCCGGTGCGCCCTTGTTTTTCCTCGACGACGCCTAGCGTCGAGTGGCGACGGATCGTGTCGCCGCTGCGGATCGGCGCCAGAAAACGGATGTCGCTGCCCGCCCACATGCGGCGCGGAAGCGGCACCGGCGGCAGGAACCCGCCCTTGGCGGCATGTCCGTCCGGGCCCAGTTCACTTGCGTCGGCAATGTCGGGCGTCAGGCACCAGTGCAGGCCGGGCGGGGCCTCGTCGCGGCGCGCCGCGTGAGGGCCAAGCATTGCCTCGAAGCTGGCGACAAGGCGAGGGGTCACGATGTCGTCGACCTCGCGGGTGCGCCCGACCCATTTCTGCAGCGTCGCGCTCGCATCGAGGCTCATTTGACGCTCTCCTCACACCGTGAATTCGGACCGGATCCGATCGGAGTCGGCGCCAAGGGCGGGAACCACAGGGGTTTTGCCGAGGCCTACGGGGCGGCCTGCGGGCATCGGCACGGCGATCCGCTTGCCGTCCGGCAACTCGACCTCCATCCGGCGCAAGGCCCTGTGGCGCGAAAGGTCGCGCATCTCGCTGACCCGGCCCCAGGCGATCCGGGCCTCGTCAAGGCGTCGAATGGCTTCTTCGCAGTCGATCGCCGCGAAAAGCGGTTCGATCTCGGCATCCAGCGCGGCGCGATTGGCCACCCGCCAGGCATTGGTGGCGAAGCGTTCGTCGGCAAACAAATCCTGCCTCCGCAGCACCACGTCGCAGAAGCGCTTCCATTCGCTGTTCTGCTGGATAGAGACCACCACGGCGCCATCGCGGCAGGCATAGGGTCGGTAGGGATAGATCGAGGCATGCGCCAGCCCGTAGCGGCCGGTTTCGCGTCCCGCATATTCGTTATGCAGCAGCGGCACCGCCATCCAGTCGGCCATGCCGTCAAACATGGCGATCTCGACGATGCGGCCGCGGCCGGTCTTGCCGCGCGCCAGCAGCGCCTCAAGTATCGCCGCGTGCGCGTTCATTCCTGTCGCGATGTCGGCGGCCGACACGCCGATCTTGCAAGGCGTTTCGGCAGTGCCGGTCACCGCGCAGATGCCGCTTTCCGCCTGCACCAGCATGTCGTAGGCGCGCATCGACGCGGTCGCGCGGCTGCTGGCCTGACAAGGTTACGGCGCGACGAAGCCTTCGTGCCCCTGCAGGAAGCGCAGGAAATCCTCGCCGCCCAGGATGAGGTCCTGCTCCATGGCGGCGCGCGCCTTTTCCGAATTCTTCTCGCGCAGGCCCTCTATCACCGTCTCGTGCTGGGCGGCGCCGACATATTTGTGCTCGCCTTCCTTGAAGAAGACGGTCAGCATCGGCCCCATCGACACCCACAGGCTCTCGATATGAGCGACCAGCATTTCCATGCCGGACAGCCGATAGACGGTGAAGTGGAAGTCGCGGTTGTAGCGAAATGAAAGTTCCGGATCGCTGGCTCGGTCCGCCTTCTCGAACACCTTCTGGATGGCGGTCAGCTTATCGATGTCATCCTTCGTCGCGTTCTGTGCCGCGAGCCCGGCGGCAAGGCCCTCCAGCGACAGCCTTATGGTGCGGACCTCCATGTAGCGCGCCAGCGTCAGCGCCGGCACGGTGACGAAACGCCCCGAGCGCAGCTCGAGCCCGCGCTCGCTGACCAGCCGCAGGCAGGCTTCGCGGGCAGGGGTGACGCTGGTGCCGAGCTGGTCGGCAAGATCCTGCATCACCAGGCGCTGCCCGGGCCGGAACTGCCCCGCGATCAAGCCTTCGCGAAGGGCGACATAGGCGCGTGCGGAAAGGTTGCCTTGCTCGAGCGGCTGAATGTTCACGGCAAAGGTCTCCTCGGCATTGTTATCTGGCGTCTTCTGCCGGCAGTGATTCTACAGGATATAACCAATAGACGCTTTTTCCTTCACTGTATTGTGGAGCCTGCTAGAGCAGGATGACGTTACGTTGAATCGTCATCCTGCTCAGCTGTTTGTTGGGAGCATGATCTTTTCCGAAAACCGGTTCCCACTTTTCGGGATCATGCTCTAAGCGAGCAGGGATTGGGCGACGCTTTCGATGCCGGGAGCGTCGAGCTTGTAGTGGCGATAAAGGTGGGTCGGCGGCGCGATCAGGCTGTATTCGTCCTTGATGCCATGCCGCACAAGCCGTGCGCCGCCGCCTTCCTCGGCCAGCACTTCGGCGACGGCGCCACCCAGGCCGCCGAGGATATTGTGTTCCTCGACGGTCAGGATGAAGCGCGACTTGCGCGCCGCTGCCATCACCGCCTCGCGGTCGAGCGGCTTGATCGTGTGCATGTCGATGAGGCCGACGGAATGCCCCTTGGCGTTCAATGCTTCCATCGCCTGTTTGGCCGAGTGCACCGCCATGCCGCAGGCGATGATGGTGAGGTCGTTGCCGATGCCGTGGACCACGGCCTTGCCGAATTCGAACGGCGCGTCCTCGGCATAGACGACCGGGTCGTGGCCGCGCGAGATGCGGAAATAGATCGGCTGCGGATGGTTGACGGAAGCGCGCAGCGCCGCGGCGAATTGCGGGCCGTCCGCGGTGGAGACGACGGTGAGGTCGGCAATCGAGCGCATGATCGCGATGTCTTCCGTGGCGTGATGCGAGGTGCCGTAGAAACCGAGCGAGATGCCGGTGTGGTGACCGATCAGGCGAACCGGCTGCGCGCAATAGGCGACGTCCATGCGGATCTGCTCGCAGCAAAGCAACGCCAGGAAAGACGCGAAGGTCGCCACATAGGGCATGACGCCGGTCGTCGCCATGCCGGCCGCGGCCGAAACCATGTTCTGCTCGGAAATACCGAATTGCGTAAAGCGCTCGGGAAAGCGCCGGGCAAAGCCTACCAGGCCGTTGGAATGCTGCAGGTCGGCGGTGCCGGCAACGACCGGATGGCCGGCTTCGGCAAGCTCGATCAGCGTGTTGGCCAAAGTGGCAAGCGAAGGCGCGCGCTTGTTCAGCTCGCGGTACTGCCAGCTGTCGGGATGCAAGGCCGCGCTCATTCCGCACCTTCGAGGATCATATCGCGGGCACGCGCTTCGTCCTCCGGCGCAAGATAGCCGAGATGCCAGCCGGGTTCGGTTTCCATATAGTCGATGCCTTTGCCCTTGACCGTTTTGGCGATGACGCAGCAGGGCTTTTCGCGGCCGGCGTCGGCCTTGACCTTGCGCAGCAGGTTGGCGAGCGCGACGACGTCGTGGCCGTCGACCTCATGCACTTCCCAGCCGAAGGCACGCCACTTCTCATCGAGCGGTTCGACCGTCGCGACGTCGTCGACCTTCCCGTCGAGCTGGTAGCCGTTGCGATCGATGATCGCGACGAGCTTGCCCAGCCGGTGGGTGGCGGCGCTGATGGCGGCCTCCCACACCTGCCCTTCCTGCATCTCGCCGTCGCCGAGCAGGACGAAGACGTTGAAGTCCTTTCCGTGGAAGCGGCCGCCCAGCGCCATGCCGACGCCATTGGACAGGGCATGGCCGATCGAACCGGAGCTGAAGTCGACGCCGGGCACCTTGCGCATGTCGGGGTGATCGCCGAGCGGGCTGCCCAGGCGGGTGTAATCGTCGAGCCAGGAGCGGTCGAAGAAGTCGAGATCGGCGAGGATCGGAAACTGGCCGACCGCCGCATGACCCTTGCCCATCAGGAAACGATCGCGTTCCGCCCAGCCCGGCTCGCCGCGGCGCAGCCGCATCGTGTCGTAGTAGAGCGTCGAGAAGATCTCGGCGCAGGAGAAGACCGACGAGTAGTGGCCGACCTTGGCGATCGAAATCAGCCTGATCGTCTCCAGCCGCACGAAGCGCGCGCGCTCGCGCAGGCGGGCAGCCTGTTCGTCCGATATCCCGTCATTGCCGCCGTTGCTCGGCCATCGGCTCGCGCCTGAGGACGCCATGCTCAATCTCCTCCGTTTCCAGTTATCCGACCCTCGACAACTTATAAGTTATAAGATATCTGATTCAGCCGCAAGAACAATCATCGGCTCTTAGGGAACAGGAAATGCTGCACAATTCGGCTCGGGCAATCGACATGAGCCTGCATCTGCATTCGCAGACGGACCCGCGGCGGCACGAGCAGGATGGGCCGCTGATCATCTCGGGCGGCGACGGCGTCTATGTCCGCGATGATGCCGGAAACCGCTATATCGAAGGCATGGCCGGCCTGTGGACGGCGTCGCTCGGTTTCAACGATCAGAGATTGGCCGCCGCTGCGGCTGCCCAATTCGCCAAGCTCGCCAACTACCATACGTTCAACCATCGTTCGAACGAGCCCTGCATTGATCTGGTCGAGCAGCTCGCGGCGGTCTCGCCAATTCCGGACTGCAGGATATTCCTGGCCAATTCGGGCTCCGAAGCCAACGACTCCATGGTCAAGCTTGCCTGGTACTATCAGGCGGCGCGCGGCAAGCCTGAGAAGCGGCGCATCATCAGCCGCAACGGCGCCTTCCATGGCAGTACGGTGATGGGAGCTGTGCTGAGCGGCCTGCCGCACATGCACCGTTCGTTCGGCATGAACACCGCTGACGTCCTTTTTGCCGGCAAGCCGCATTTCTACCGCGAGGCGCGGGACGGGGAGAGCGAGGAGGCGTTCGCCGACCGGCTGATCGCCGAACTGGAGGCGATGATCCTGGCGGCCGGCCCCGAGACGATCGCGGCGATGATCGCCGAGCCGGTGATGGGGGCGGGCGGTGTCGTCGTGCCGCCGCAAGGTTACTTCCCCAAGCTGCGCAAGCTGCTCGACGAGCACGACATCCTGCTTCTGGCCGACGAAGTGGTCTGCGGCTTCGGCAGGACCGGCAATTGGTTCGGCAGCCAGACTTTCGGTTTCAAGCCCGACATGTTCTCGGTCGCCAAGGGTCTGTCCTCGGGCTACCTGCCGATCGCGGCGGTGGTCGTGTCGGACGCGACCTACCGGGCGATCGCGGACGAAGGGCACCGGAACGGCGTCTTTGGGCACGGCTTCACCTATTCAGGCCATCCCGTCGCCTCGGCCGTCGCCGCCGAAGCGTTGCGCATCTATCACGAGATCGATGTCGTCGGCCGTGCCCGGACGCTGGGCGCGCAGATGTTGGAAGCGCTTCGCACCGCGCTTGCCGACCATCCGATGGTCGGCGAGATCCGCGGTGTCGGCCTGCTGGCCGGCATTGAGCTGGTCGCCGACCGGCGCACCAAACAGGGTTTTCCGGCCGAGGCCAGGGTTGGCGCGCAGGTTGAACGCGCTTGCCGGCAACGCGGCATCATCCTGCGCAACATGGGCGACGTGTTGGCGCTCTGCCCGCCTTACATCATCGAGCCGGACCAGATCGACGAACTCGTCCGCGCGCTTTTTCTCGCTATCGAAGACACCAGGGAGAGCCTCTCGCTCTGAGGCTTGGCTGCCATGACAATCACCATCAGACAGGACAAAAGCATGTACCCAGAAGTCGAGCTTTTCATCGACGGCAAGTGGGGACCGGCGGCTGGCGGCAAGACGCTCGAGGTTCGCAATCCCGCCACTGACGAAGTCATCGGCTCGGTTGCGGTGGCTGGCGCCGCCGATCTCGACCGGGCGCTCGCAGCAGCCGAACGCGGCTTCAAGGTCTGGCGCAAGGTCTCGGCCTTCGAGCGCGGCAAGGTGATCCGAGAAGCCGCACGGCTGATGCGCGAGCGTGCCGGCAGGATCGCCGGCCTGCTCAGCCTCGAACAGGGCAAGCCGCTGAGCGAGGCGACGATCGAAGTTCTGGCCTCGGCCGATATCCTTGACTGGTTCGCGGAGGAGGGGCGTCGCACCTATGGGCGCATCGTGCCGGCGAGAGCCAGCAACGTTCATCAACTGGTCGTGCGCGAGCCGGTCGGGCCGGTCGCGGCGTTCACGCCGTGGAACTTCCCAGTGTCGCAGACGATCCGCAAGATCGGCGCCGCGCTCGCCACCGGATGCTCGATCATCGTCAAGCCACCGGAAGAAACGCCTGCCTCGCCCGCCTGCCTCGCCGACGCCTTCAAGGACGCTGGGCTTCCAGACGGCGTGCTTAATCTCGTCTATGGCAACCCGCCGGAGATTTCGAGCTACCTGATCCCGCATCCAGTGATCCGGAAGGTGTCCTTCACCGGCTCCGTCCCCGTCGGCAAGCAACTCGCCGCGCTCGCCGGCCAGTATATGAAGCGCGTAACGATGGAACTCGGCGGGCATGCGCCGGCGATCATCTTCGACGACGCCGACCTCGACAACGCGGCGGCCCTGCTGGCGGCTGCCAAGTTCCGCAATGGCGGCCAGGTCTGCGTCTCGCCGACGCGTTTCCTTGTCCAGGAGAAATCCTACGCGCCGTTCGTCGACAAGCTCGTCGGCCATGCGCGCGCTATCAAGGTCGGCGACGGGCTGACCGAGGGCACCCGCATGGGGCCATTGGTCAATGAACGCCGGCTGCAAGCCGTCGAGGCGATGATTTCCGAAGCGGTGGCCGAGGGCGCCAAGCTCGAGACCGGCGGCAAGCGCATCGGCAACAAGGGCGCTTTCTTCGAGCCGACCGTGCTCAGCGACCTGCGCCCCGGGATGCGCATCATGAACGAGGAGCCATTCGGTCCGGTGGCGCTGGCGATGCCGTTCGCGACGTTCGACGAGGCGGTGGCCGAGGCAAACCGGCTGCCCTACGGGCTCGCGGCTTACGCCTTCACCCGTTCGCTGAAGACGGCGACCGAGCTTGGCGCGGAGATCGAGACCGGCATGCTGACGACGAACCATCTCGGCCTGGCGCTGCCGGAAGTACCCTTCGGCGGCGTGAAGGACAGCGGCTACGGTTCCGAAGGCGGCTCGGAAGCGCTGGAAGCCTATCTCGTCACCAAGTTCATCAGCCAGGCGGGATTCTAGTGGTTCGCGCCAGTGCGTGGGCTAGGCGAACATCTCGGTGTGTTGTTCGAGCTGCAGGCGGGTGCGACGGATGTGGCCGTAGAGGATGAGGCCGGCCTGTTCGCCGTCGCGACGCTTCAGCGCCTCTAGGATCAGTCGATGCTCGTGATGCACCGCCGCCATGCCGGCCTTGCCGACCGATGCGGCGAAAGCGCGGCGGTATTGCTGGGTGGTGTTCCAGAATTTGTGGATCATCTGGGCGAGCTGAGGCATCCGCGCGCCCTCGTAGCTCAGGAGATGAAACTCGCGGTCGAGCTGCAGGAACTCGTCGATGCCGTCGGCGGCCTCGATGCGCGAGACGAGGTCTTCCAGGCGCGCAAGCGTTTCGGGCGAAAGGTTGGCGCTGCTTTCGGACAGCGCCAGCGGCTCCAGCCGCTCGCGGATCTTGTAGATCTCGATGCATTCGGCGCGGTCGAGCTTGGAAATCCAGGCGCCGCTGTTGGGCACGAGGATGACCAGCCCCTCGCTTTCCAACTGCCTCAGCGCCTCGCGCACCGGAATGCGGCTGATACCGTACTCTTCGGCGAGCTCTTCCTGGCGGACGCGGCTGCCCGGCCGCAGCCGCCCCGACAGGATGGCGTCGCGCAGCGCATCGGTGACGCGGCCGCTGGCCAGGGCGGCGCCGTTGCCCTCGGTTCCGCCGCTTGTGCGTCTGCCGGCCATGATCTCAATTCCCCGCATCGTGTCGATCCCGAAGATGTTAGTGCATCGGCGAGCGGGTGGGAATCGGCACGAACCAACCACTCACAGATGAGGGCTGACGGGATGCCAGAGCCGGCGGTCCGTCTCGCGCTCATAGGCCTTGCCCTCGGGGAAGGAGACCAGCTCGAGCTGCATGCCCCAGGGGCTCAGGAAATAGACCCAACTCTGACCGGCGCTCGGCCCCTCGATGCGCACCGTCGGCTCGCCGAGCATACGCACGCCATGCGATCTGAGATAGGCGACAGCCTCGCCGATATCGTCGACATAGAAGGCGAGGTGGTGTCCGCCGACGTCACTGTTGCGGGGCTGGGCGCCGTTCCGGCCGGGGGCGGAATATTCGAAGATCTCGAAGTTGGAGCCGTGACGGCAGCGCAGGAATTTGAGCCGCTTCATCACCGTCCGGGGGTGGACGTTGAGATGGGTTTCCATCCAGTCGGCGTCGGACTGGAAAGGCCCGAGCTCATAGAACGGCTCGCAGCCGATCACCTCGACGAAGAAACGGACGGCTTCGTCGAGATCGGGCACGGTGAAACCGATATGCTCGGTGCCGCGCAGTCCGGGCAGGCCTTTCATGGTATCCGTCGCTTCCATGCTCATGATCGGTACGATATCTCGCAATTCCTGCGGAAACGTATCCAATTGATGGTCGTTGGCAAGAGAAATAGCCGTTCTGGCCGAATAAATCGAATGAATTGTATCCAATACTAGCGCCGCTTTGGAGGAGGTTTGCATGAACGACAGGACAGAATACGATCCCGCATTGGGCATAGCCTTCGTCAACGGAAGCTACGTGCCGCTCGCCGAGGCCACGATCCCGATCACCGACCGGGGTTTCGTCCGGTCCGATTCGACCTATGACGTCACCCATGTCTGGAAGGGCCGCTTCTTCAGGCTCGACGATCATCTCGAGCGCTTCCTGGCTTCCATGCGCGGCCTGCGCATGAGCCTGCCGCTGTCCAAGGCGGAAATGGCCGATATCCTCGTCGAATGCGTGCGCCGCAGCGGACTTCGCGACGCCTATGTGCAGATGACCTGCACACGCGGCGTGCCGCCGGCAGGCACGCGCGATCCGCGGCTTTGCCAGAACCGGTTCTATGCCTTCGCGCAGCCTTTCGTCTGGATCGCCAATGACGAGCAGCGCCGCGACGGGCTGAAGATGGTGGTGAGCTCGGTGCAGCGCATCCCGCCCGAATCGCTCGATCCGCGCATCAAGAATTTCCACTGGCTCGATCTCACCATGGGCATCTTCGAGGCCTACGACAAGGACGCCGTCGTCGCCGTGCTCAACGATGGCAAGGGCAATGTCACCGAAGGCGCGGGCTTCAACGTCTTTTCGGTGAAGGGCAACGTCATCGCGACGCCGGAGCGCGGCGTCTTCGAGGGCATGACGCGCCGCACGGTGATCGAGATGGCCGGCGAAGCAGGCGTGACCTGCGAGGTGCGGCCGCTGCCGATCGAGGAACTGCGCGACGCCGACGAGATCTTCATCTCGAGCTCCGCCGGCGGCATCATGCCGGTGACGATGCTTGACGGCCGCATCTACGGCAACGGCAAGCCCGGACCGATCACCAACCGCATCCACGATCTTTACTGGGCAGCACACAGGGCGGGTCCGCTCTGCACGCCGGTCAGTTACGAGACGGCCGCATGAGCGCGCAAGCACAACGCGTCTTCCTGGTGACCGGCGGCACGCGCGGTATCGGCGCGGCCTGCGTCGAGCGGATGGCGGCGGATGGCGCGCGGGTCGTCTTCACCGGGCGCGACCGGGCCGCCGCCGATGATGTGATCGCCGCGGTTCCTGGCGCCGTCTTCGCCGCCGGCGACGCGACCAGCGAAGCCGACTGCAAGCGGGCGGTCGACGTCGCGCTGGAGCTTGGCAGGGGCCGTATCGCCGGCCTGGTCAACAATGCCGGCGCCGGCGGGCGCGGCGCCTTCGACCAGACGACGCTCGACGATTGGAACAGGACGATGACGGCCAACGCCACCTCGGCATATCTGTTCACGCGTCATGCGCTCGCGGGCCTGCGGGCCGCTCGCGGCGCCGTGGTGACGATCTCGTCGGTGGCGGGCCTTGTCGGCGAGGAGGGGCTTGCGATCTACACCGCCTCCAAGGCAGCGCTGATCGGCCTGACACAAGCGCTGGCGCTCGAATACGGCTCGGAGGTGCGCTTCAACGCTGTCTGCCCGGGTCAGATCGCAACGCAGATGATGGCAAAGACGCTGGCCATTCCGGGCCGGCGCGAGAAGCTGGAAAAGCGCATTCCCGCGGCGCGCCTCGGCACACCGGAAGATGTCGCGGAGGCGGTCGGCTGGCTGCTGTCTCCCGCGGCGGGCTTCGTCAATGGTGCGGTGCTCAGCGTCGACGGCGGCGAGACCGCCGGCTTCATGACGCCGCGCGACGATCCGAAGGCCTGACTTTCAGCCAAGCGGCCGACTTTGGTCGGCCATCACCTGGCGCAAGCCGCGCTCGATATCGGCGAGCCGCGCGCATGCGGCGGCCTCAAGAACCTTGGAGATACTAGGCGAAGCCTCGCCGCCATGGACACGCTGGACCGGCTGGTCGAGCCAGTCGAAGCAGCGGTTCTGGATCTCGGCGGCGAGCAGGCCGCCATAAGACGTGCCGCGCGCGCCTTGCTCGACCACCAGCACATTGCCGGTCTTGCGGATCGAAGCTTCGATGGTCTGCCAGTCCAGCCCGGCGCGATCGAGCGAGCGCAGGTCGATGACCTCAGCGTCGACACCGAGACGTTCGACCGCTTCAAGCACTGGCCGCACCATGGCGAGGTAGGTGAGGATCGTCATGGCCGTGCCCTGGCGCACCACCTTGGCCTTGCCGAGAGGGATGAAGTAATCAAGGTCGTCGATCGGCGCCGGTCCGGTCGAATTGTAGAGATCGACATGCTCGATGACGAGCACCGGGTCCTTGCAGCGCAGCGCGCTGTTCATCAGGCCGACATAGTCGAAGGGCGTCGAAGGGGCGACGATGCGCCAGCCGGGCGAGGTGGCGAAGATGCCGGCCGGATCCATGGAGTGCTGCGAACCGTAGCCGGTGCCCATGGCGACCTTGGTGCGCAGCACCAGCGGCACGTCGATATCGCCGCCGAACATGTGGCGCGCCTTGCCGAGCTGGTTGAAGACCTGGTCGGCGGCCACCCACATGAAGTCCGGATACATGAACTCGACAACCGGAATATAGCGGCCATCCATGGCGATGCCGCCGCCGAGCCCGGTAAAGGCGGCTTCGCTGATCGGCGTGCCGAGCACCCGGTCGGGGAAGGCGGCGGCAAGGCCGCGCGTCGCGCCGTTCGTACCGCCCTTCAGCCGGTGCACATCCTCGCCCATGACGACGATGCGGTCGTCCGTTGCCATGCGGCGCTGCATGACGTTGGCGACGGCGTCGATGAATTTGGCGTTGCCGTCGATCGCGCCGCCGAAGGTTTCCAATTCCTCGGTGCGCGTCCTCGCGAATTCCGAGAGGTCGCCGCGTATGCCGTGGTCGCGGAAACCTTCGTCCGGCCAGAGCGCGGGCTTGATGCGGTTCTTGCCGTCCACCTGCTCGACGAGTTCGGCGCCGACATCGGCCATCAGCGCAAGCGCGCGTTCGCGCAGAGCGGCAACGCCCGAGCTGCCGATGATCTGACGCTGTTCCATTTCGCTCGCCAGCCGGTCGAGCGGGTCGCGCGCCCGCCAGGCCGCTTCCTCCGCCTTGTCGCGATAGCCGAAGGCGCTGCCGGGCAGAGGGCCGTTCTGATGGAAGTAGCGGTAGACGTCGGCCTCGATGATGGCCGGCCCCCCACCGCTGCGCATCAGTTCCATGGCTTCCTTCGTCGCAAGATAGACGGCGAGGGGATCCATGCCGTCGACTTTCCAGGCCGGAATGGCGAAGGCCGATCCGCGTGCCGACAGGCGCGGCTCGGCGGTCGCTTCCTCGACACGGGTCGAGACGGCATAGCGGTTGTTCTCGATGAAGAAGCAGAGCGGCAGCCTCCAGGCGGCGGCGATGTTCATCGTCTCCAGCACCGAGCCGATATTGACGGCGCCGTCGCCGAAATAGGCAAAGGCAACGTCGCCTTTGCCTGCCCGCTTGTGCGCCCAGGCGGCACCGGCCGCCAGCGGCACGCCGCCTCCGACGATCGCGTTGGTGCCGAGATTGCCGGCCTCGGCCCAGCGCAGATGCATCGAGCCGCCGCGTCCCCGGCAAAAGCCTTGCGCCAGGCCGAGAATCTCGGCGAGCGACCTCTGGGCCAGACCGCGGATTTCCGATGAAAACTCCGCTGCGGGCAAGAGGCCGTCGGGCGCGACATAACGGATCGACTTGGCGAGAAACTGGTGATGCGCGCGATGGGATCCATTGATCTGATCGCCAGCGCGCATCAACGCGGCCGAGCCGACGGCGCCGCCTTCCTGGCCGACCGCGGAATGGGCCGGACCGTGCACCAGGCCCTGGCCGGCGAGCTCCAGCACTTTCTCCTCGAAGGCGCGGATGAGATGGGCCGAAACCAGCATCGATTCCAGCGCGGCCGGATCGGCGTCGTCCCAGTCGGCGCGTGTCGTGCGCAGTTCGCGCCAGGGGGCTGATGGGGCCAATGTTGCGTAGTCGGGCATCAGGACTTCCTGGCGGGCTCGCGGCTGGGTTGAGAAGCGTATTGGATACGATAGAGACGTTTATTGCCTTTTGAAAGGCGAAAATTGCCAAAATAGGTTTGCCATTGGATACAATGAATATGTCAGCTTTCGTCGCGGTAGGCGCGGGTACCGACCGGCCTTGAATGCTGCGCGTCGGCGCCGTCAGTCCGCCTCAGGCGCGAGAATGCGTGTCACATGTTCGGCAATCGCCAGGCTGGAGGTCAGGCCGGGGCTTTCGATGCCGAACAGATTGACCAGCCCGGAGCTCTCATGGGTCGTGGCATCCTGGATGACGAAGTCGCTGTTTTCTTCACCGGGGCCGGAGAGTTTCGGCCGAATGCCGCTATAGGCCGGCTGCAGGCTGTCGTCGGCCAGATCCGGCCAGTATTTGCGGATCGCATCGTAGAAGCGTTTGCCGCGCGCCGGATCGACGCGGTAGTCGAGCGTGTCCGTCCATTCGACGTCGGGCCCGAACCGAGCCGTGCCGCCGAGATCAAGTGTCAGGTGGACGCCAAGCCCGCCCGGTTCAGGCACCGGGTAGACCAGCCGCGAGAAGGGCGCCCGGCCCACCACCGAGAAGTAATTGCCCTTGGCGTAGCGAAGCGTCGGCAAAAACCGCCGGTCGAAGCCTTCGAGCGAGCCCGCCAGCGCAACGGCGCCGAGGCCGGCCGCGTTGACGAGGCGCGACGTGGCGATCTCGAAACCCTCGCCGCTTGCCGTGTCCATCGTCTGGAGCACGATGCGGCCGGCATCGATGCGGCCCGAAACGATGCGCGTGTTGAGCGACAGCATGGCGCCGCTTTCCTCGGCGTCGCCGAGCAAGGCGAGCATGAGCGCGTGGCTGTCGATGATGCCGGTGGAGGGCGATAACAGGGCTTTCGTGCAATGAAGCGCCGGCTCCAGGGCTTGCGCTTCAGCGGCGGAAACGAAGCGCAAATCTTCCACACCGCAGGCTGCGGCGCTGGCCCGGATCGCGGCAAGAACGGGTTCCTGGGCCTCGTCGGTTGCGACGATCAGCTTGCCGGAGCGCCGATGCGGGATCGCGCGTTCCGCGCAGTAGCGGTAGAGCATGTCGCGGCCGGCGACGCAGAGCCGGGCCTTCAGCGATCCTTGCGGATAGTAGATGCCGGCATGGATCACTTCCGAATTGCGCGAGCTCGTCTCGGTGCCGATGGCATCCGCCGCCTCGACGATCAGCGTGTCCAGGCCGCGCGCGGCCATCTTGCGCGCAATCGCCAGACCGACGACGCCGGCACCGGCGACGATGCAGTCGATCTGTTCCATTCTCAGCCTGCCTTGGCCGTGTCGGCGGCGCGCCTGCTGAACAGCCGTTCGAGAATCACGTTTCCGCCCTCGGTGATGTCGGCGATGATCGCATGTTCGGCGGCATCGGCATCCTTCCTTTCGACCGCGGCGAGCACCGCGTGGTGATTGTCGATCATGGTGCGGCCGCCTTCATGATAGGATTCCGCAATCAGGGGACCCATCTGCAGCCATAGCCGGTTCAGGATGCCGCGCAGCACAACCATGTCGCCGATGTCGGCAAGCGCGAAATGGAAGGTCTGGTTGAGCTCCAGCGCTTCCGTCCAATTCCTGTCGGTAATGGCGCTTTCGTTGCGGGCAATCAGATCGCGCAGCCGCTCGACATCCCTGGCTGTCGCCTTGAGCGCGGCCTCGCGCGCGGCGAGGCCTTCGAGCTTCAGCCTGATCTGGCGGATCTCTCGATAGCGTTCCAGCGTGATGATGGGGACGCGCACCTCGCGCGCCGATTTCTGCACCAGCGCCTCGTCCTGGATAAGGCGCAGGATCGCATCCCGCACCGGCGTGACGCTGGTTCCGAGTGACTGGGCGAGGTCGCGGATGGTCAGCCTGGCATCCGGCGCGAAGCGTCCCTTGACCAGCGCCTCGGCGACGCGCGCATAGACCGTCTCGCCGAGATTTTCGCGCTCGAGCGTTTCGAAGCTGAAGCTCGCCATGCCGTTCCCGTCCCATTTTTGGCTGTCGGCCCAAAGGGGCTTGACAGTATATCTTATAAGAAACATGATGCATCAAAAAGCATAAAGCAAGAGGGAACTGCGACCCTAGGACGAGGGGAGGCAGGGCAATTCCCGCTTGGACGCCTGCAGACAGGAGCCGTGATGGACGCCAGACCGAATTCCCCCGAAGCCCGCGACATCCGCTATCACCTGCATGGCTATACCAATGCCCGCAAGCATCAGGAGACGGGTCCGTTGGTCATCGAAAAGGGCGATGGCATCTATGTCGAGGACATTGCAGGCAATCGCTACATCGAGGCGATGGCGGGCTTGTGGAGCGTCGCCGTCGGCTTCTCGGAAAAGCGTCTGGTGGACGCTGCGACAAGGCAGATGTCGAAGCTGCCCTTCTATCACGACTTCGGCTCGAAGGCGCATTCGCCGCTGATCGACCTGGCCGAGCAGCTGGTGCAGATGGCGCCGGTGCCGATGAGCAAGGCCTATTTCACCAATTCCGGCTCCGAGGCCAACGATACCGCGATCAAGATGATCTGGTATCGGTCGAACGCGCTCGGCCAGCCGGCGCGCAAGAAGATCATCAGCCGCAAGCGCGGCTATCATGGCGTCACCATCGCCTCGGCGAGCCTGACCGGGCTGCCCAACAATCATCTCTCCTTCGATCTGCCGATCGCCAATATCCTGCACACGTCGACGCCGCATCACTGGCGCGACGCCCAGCCCGGCGAGAGCGAGGAGCAGTTCTCCGCGCGGCTCGCCGACGACCTGGAACAGCTGATCCTTGCCGAGGGGCCCGAAACGATCGCCGCCTTCATCGGCGAGCCGATCATGGGCGCCGGCGGCGTCGTCGTTCCGCCCGCCGGCTATTGGGAAAAGATCCAGGCGGTGCTGTCGAAATATGACATCCTGCTGGTGGCCGACGAGGTCATCTGCGGCTTCGGCCGCACCGGCGAGATGTTCGGTTCGCAGACATTCGGCATCAAGCCCGACATCATGGTGCTGTCGAAGCAGATTTCCTCCTCCTACCTGCCGATCTCGGCGCTCATCATCAACGACAAGGTGTTCGAGCCGATCGCCGACGAGAGCGACCGCATCGGCACCTTCGGCCACGGCTTCACCGGCGGCGGTCATCCGGTCGCCGCGGCCGTCGCGCTGGAGAACATCAAGCTGATCGAGGAGCGCGACCTCGTCGGCAATGCGCGCAAGGTCGGCGCGCATCTGCAGGCGCGGCTCAACAAGCTCGCCTCGCATCCGCTGGTGGGCGAGGTGCGCGGCGTCGGTCTCATCGCCGCCGTCGAGCTCGTCGCCGACAAGGCAAGCAAGGCGCCGTGGGGCAAGCCGGCGGCGCTCGGCGCGCTGGTCAACGGCTTTCTGCAGCAGAACGGCGTCATCTCGCGCAATATGGGTGACGCGATCGCCTTCTGTCCGCCGCTGATCATCACCGAGGCGCAGGTTGACGCTTTGGTCGATGCATTCGAGCGATCGCTCGACGCCGCCCTGCCGCAGGTTCATCCGCGGGGCTGAGCCAGCCTATGGCAGTCGAAACGCCCTGTCGGGTGACGGTCTATCGCGCATTGACACATAAGATATAAGATGTACGTTGCGAATTACGCGACCTGAATAGGCTGAATGGATACATTTGCACGAAATTCAGCGTTTGAAGTTTGAAATGCCAACGAAGAAGTGGCAGATTGGATACAAAAATGATCGGGCTAAACCGGTCGATCGGGTAAACAACTCCAGGCCCCCCAAGGGCAGCTGTTCAAATGGGAGACTGATATGAGTGGATTGAAGAAGTCACTGGCTTTGGCGCTGTCGGCGACGGTGCTGTCGGCCGGAATGGCGCATGCCGCCGACTGGTGGCCGTTCAAGATCGCCTCGGCGAAGGATGGCGACCTCAAGAACGTGGGAGAGATCGAATACAAGCCGCTCGATAAGGCAGAGAAGCCCTGGAAGCTCTGCGTGCTCTTTCCGCATCTGCAGGACAGCTATTGGGTGTCGGTGGACTATGGCATCGTCGAGGAGGCCAAGCGCCTGGGCGTCAAGGTGACGGTGCTGCAGGCGGGTGGATACACCGCGCTGCCGAAGCAGATCTCGCAATATGACGACTGTGTTGCTGCGGGCGCCGACGCCATCCTGATCTCGGCGATCTCGGAAGCCGGCGTGGCAGCCAAGATCAACGAGGGCATGGGCAAGGGCATCGTCAACATCGCCGTCGCCAACCCGATCCTCGAGACGCCGATCACCGCCCGCATCACGCCCGACTTCTACCAGAAGGGCTTTCAGACCGGCGAGTATGTGAAGAAGTTCCTCGGCGACAAGCAGGGCACCGCCGTGGCGTTCCCGGGCCCGCAGGGCAGCGGCTGGGCCGAAACCTACATGAACGGCTTCCGCGACAGCACCAAGACCGGCAACATCAAGCTGGTCGGCGAAATGTTCGGCGAGGCCAGCGTGCCGGCGCAGCTCAAGCTGGTCGAGGATGCGCTGCAGACCCATCCGGACGTCAACGTCATCTGGGGCGGCGCGCCGACGGCGGAAGCCGCGATCGGCGCCGTCGCCGACGCCGGCCTGAGCAACGTGACGATCATGTCCTCCTACGAGAACCAGACCATGCTGAAGGCCGTCAAGGACGGCTCGGTGCTGGGCTTCGCCACCGAGTATCCGGTTATCATGGGACGCATCGGCGTCGACCTCGCGGTTCGCGCGCTGGAAAAGAAGGATCACGAGAAGGTCCTGCTGGTTGCCCCCGGCATCGTTACCAAGGACAATGTCGACAAGATCGACACGACCCAGATCTTCGCGCCGGACAACTGGCGCCCCGAGTTCTCGGTCGAATAGTAACCAGGCCGCCGGCGCGGCCTTCAGCTTCGCGATTGAGTCGCGATCCTTCCCGGCCTGATCGCCTTCCAGAAGGCGGTCAGGCGACTTGACGCAATTCCGGGCGAACCGCCGCGCGGTTTCCTGGAATTGCTCTTGCAGGCTTGGGCCTTTGGACGAGATGCTGGAAGTTACAGGGTTCACCAAGAGATTCCGCGGCATCGCCGCGCTCGACAATGTCGACTTCTCCCTCAATGAGGGCGAGGTCCACGCGTTGCTTGGCGAAAACGGCGCCGGCAAGTCGACGCTCATCAATCTCATCGCCGGCACCTTCCCGTGGGCGGAAGGCGTCTACCGCATCAATGGCCGCACCATCACCAGCCTGACGCCGCAGGTGGCGCAGGAGATCGGCATCGCCGCCGTTTTCCAGGAATTCAGCCTGGTGCCCGACCTCACGGTGGTCGAGAACATCTTCCTCGGCCGCGAGCAGTCGTCCGGCCTGTTCCTCAAGCGCAAGCAGATGCGCCAGGCGGCAGCGGAGCTGCTGGACAGCCTCGGCTTCCATCTGCCGCTCGACGAGAAGGTCGCCTTCCTGTCGCGGGCGCAAAAACAGATGGTCGAGATCGCCAAGGCGTTGCGCCTGCGGCCGAAGGTGCTGATCCTCGACGAGCCCACGGCCTCGCTCACCGACGGCGAGGCGGAGAAACTGTTCAACGCTGTGGCACTGCTGAAAGCGCGCGGCGTCGGCATCATCTATGTCTCGCACCGCATGAGCGAGATCCGCAATCTCTCCGACCGCGTCACCGTGCTGCGCGGCGGCAAGAAGATCGGCACGGTTGTCACCGCCGCAATTTCGGACGAGGGCCTGATCGAGATGATGGTCGGCCGTCCGGTCGAGCAGCTGTTTCCGAGGATCGAGCACAAGCCCGGCCCGGTCAGGCTCGAGGTGCGCGATCTTACAACGGAGAAGCGCTCCGTCATCGGCGCTTCCTTCACGGCGCGGGCGGGCGAGGTGGTCGGCCTTGCCGGTCTCGTCGGCTGCGGGCGCAGCGAGCTCTGCCGCGCCGTCTTCGGCCTGGAGACCATCGAGGCCGGCGCGATCATGCTGGGCGACAAGGCGGTCGAGCGGCCGACGCCCACGTCGATGCTCGCCGCCAATGTCTGCTATTTCCCGGCCGACCGCGGCTCGGAGGGGTTGGCGCTGGCGCGCACGGCGCGCGAGAACGCAACCATGAGCTCGCTCGACCTGCCGGAACTGTCGTCCGGGCCGGTGCTGAAATTCTGGCGCGAGAACGAGACGATCAAGACGCCGCTCGCCAATCTTGCGCTCAGACCCATGGCGCCCGAGCGCAAGGCGTCGGCCTTCTCCGGCGGCAACCAGCAGAAGCTGATGCTGGCGCGCGGGCTGATGAAGCCGTTCGACGTCTACCTGTTCGACGAGCCGACCGTCGGCATCGACGTTGGGGCCAAGGCGGATGTCTACAACCTCATCAAATCGCTGGTCGAGGCCGGCGCCTCGGTCGTGGTCTCGACATCCGAATTGCCGGAGCTGATCAATCTCGCGTCGCGGGTCTATGTCATGCATGAAGGCATGGTGGTCGCCGAGCTTGCCCAGCACGAGCTCAGCGAAGCCCAGGTCCTGTCCCACTATTTCGGAGGGCGCGCATGAGCTCGGAAACGGCGACCATCACCGTTGCCAACGCGCCATCGCATCGCGCCAGCCGGCTCGACCGCTTCCTCATGCAGGGCGGCATCGTCATCACCTTCCTGGTCGTGGCGGTGGTCGCGACCGCGCTGATCGAGCCGCGCTTCCTCAACCGGCTCAACCTGCTCAACGTCATGCGCAATTTCGCGCTGCTGCTCATTCCGTCGCTGGCGCAGATGCTGGTGATGACGGCCGGCGGCTTCGACCTCTCCGTCGGCGCGGTGGTGGCGGCGACCTCGGTGGTGACGGCTGCCGTGATGCTCGTCGGCAGCGGCTATTTTCCGGGCATGGAGCTGGTCGTCATCCTTGCCTCGCTGGTCATCGCGCTCGGCGCCGGCGCGCTTGTCGGGCTGGTCAATGCCGGGCTTGTGGCGACCTTCTCGCTCTCGCCCTTCATGGTGACGCTGGCGATGATGTCGGTGCTGATGGGCATCGCGCTCTATTTCACCCAAGGCATCCCGATCTACGGCGTGGCCGACTCCTTCATCGCCAATGTCGGACGCGGCCAGTTCCTGGGCCTGCCGATCGTGCTCTGGGTCGGGTTGGCGGTGCTTGCCGCCTGCATCGTCATGCAGCGCTTCACCGCGCTCGGCCGCCATATCTATGCGGTGGGCAGCGACCAGCGCTCGGCGCGCTTGTCGGGTGTCGCCACCGGCCGCACGCTGATGGCGGCCTATATGCTTGCCGGCCTGCTCGCCGCGCTCACCGGCTTCCTGATGACGTCGCGGCTCGGCTCCGGCCAGTCGACGATCGGCGGAACCCTGGCGCTCGAAACCATTGCTGCCGCCGTCATCGGCGGCGTCTCGCTGCGCGGCGGCGTCGGCCGCGCAGAACTGGTGGCGCTCGCAGCGCTGTTCCTGTCGGTCATCGCCAACGCGATGAACCTGGTGCAGGTCGACAGCAAGTACCAGACGCTGGTGCTCGGCGCCGTCTTGATCATAGCCTTGGCCATCGAACGGCTTCTGCTGAGGAAGCGGCAGTCATGAGCATGGAGGCCAAGACACAACCGATGGCACAGAGCCCCGGCCTTTCGCTGAAAGAGATCTTGCGCGCGGCGCGCCTGCCGATCGCCATTGTCGTTGTCCTCATCCTGTTTGGCCTGGTCGAGCCGCGTGTTCTGTCCCTCGGCAATTTCCGCAACATCGCGCTGCAGGCGAGCTATCTTGCGATCTTCGCCATGGCGCAGACTATGGTGCTTCTGACGCGCGGCTTCGATCTTTCGCTCGGCTACACCGTCTCGCTGGTCAGCGTCGCCGCCTCGATGGCGATGGTGGCAATGGGCGGCGGCGATGTCTCGATCCTCTACGGCGTCGGCGCCGCGGTGCTGATCGCCGGTGCGATCGGCCTCGCCAACGGCGTGCTGATAGCCGGCATCGGCATCAACCCGCTGGTGACGACGCTCGGCATGGCCAACATGGTGCTGGCCTTCGCCTCGACGATCAGCGGCGGCTTCCCCGTTACCGGCCTGCCGAAGAGCCTCACCGCCGAATTCGCGCAGGGATCGCCGCTCTCGATTCCGATGCCGATCTGGATTGCCGCCCTGGTGTTCGTGCTCTTGTTCCTCGTGCTCAAGGCGACGCGCTTCGGCCGCAGCCTCTACATCATCGGCGCCAATCCAAGGGCGGCGGTCGCGGCGGGCATTCGCACCGTGCCGGTGCTGGTGCTGGCCTACACGCTATGCGCGCTGCTTGCCGCGCTCGGCGCGCTTCTGCTCACCGCGCGCACCGGCTCGGGTGAGCCCAATCTCGGCGGCAATCTCACATTGGAGGCGATCGCGGCCGCCGTGGTCGGCGGCGTGCGCCTCTCCGGCGGGGAGGGTGGCGTGGGCGCGGCCGTGCTCGGCGCGCTGTTCGTCACCGTGCTCTCCAACGGTATGAACCTCGTCCAGATCGACGGCTATCTGCAACAGATCTGCCTGGGCGTCATCATCATCGTCAGCCTGATCGTCAATCGCGACGAAGCCAGGCGCTGATACTCCAACCTCTTCGGGAAGCTCGTATGGCCTATCAAGTTTGCATCGATATCGGCGGCACCTTCACCGACTGCCTTGTCTCGAACAGCAAGGGCGAGATCGCCATCTTCAAGTCGCCGACGACGCCAGGCGAATTCGAAAAAGGCTTCATCAACGTGCTGCATGTCGCGGCTGAGGGCTATGGCCTGAGCGGCGCCGACTTCATGAAGCAGATCGACCTCGTCGTGCACGGCTCGACCGTGTCGACCAACGCGCTGGTCGAGCGCAAGACGGTCAAGGTCGGCCTCATCCTGACCGCCGGTCACCAGGACATACTGGTGTTGCGCGAAGGTCCGCGCAAAGGCGCTTTCCAGTGGCGGCTGAACTATCCCGATCCCTATGTGCCGCGCCATCTCACCAAGACCGTCGCCGGCCGTATCGATGCCCGCGGTCGCGAGCTCGCGCCGCTTTCGCTGGATGACGTCCGCAAGGCCGCCACCGAGTTTCGCGGTCTCGGCGTCGAGGCGATCGCCGTCGGCCTGCTGTGGTCGGTGGTCAATCCGGCGCATGAGCTCGCCGTGCGCGAGATCCTGAACCAGGAGTTGCCTGGCATCCCGGTGACGCTCAGCCATGAGATCAACCCGATGCCGCGCGAGTACAAGCGCATCATCGCGGCCGCGATCGATGCTTCCATCAACCCGATCGTGCGCACCTATATCGAGAAGCTGAAGACGGCGCTCGACGAGGAAGGTTTCGAGGGCGAATTGCTGCTTGCCAACTGCGTCGGCGGCATGATGCCTTTGGCCGACATGATCCGGAAGCCGATCTACAGCGTCATGTCCGGTCCGACGCTGGCGCCGATGGCGGCGCTGGCATTGTCCGACGAGCCCGACATCATCGTCGGCGACATGGGCGGCACCACCTTCGACGTCTCGGCGCTGCGCGACCACCAGATCATCGTCACGCCGGACAGCATGATCCATGACGATTCGCTCGGCATTCCCAAGGTCGATGTGCGCTCGGTCGGCGCTGGCGGAGGCTCGATCGCCTTCGTCGACGAAGGCGGCCTGCTGCAGGTCGGTCCGCGCAGCGCAGGTGCCCGGCCGGGTCCTGCCTGTTACGGCCAGGGCGGCACCGAGCCGACAGTGACCGACGCCAATGTCGTGCTCGGCATCGTCGATCCGGACTATTTCCTCGGCGGCAAGATGCAGCTGAAGCGGGAGCTGGCGGAGGCGGCGGTCGACAAGATCGGGATGCGGCTCGGCGTGTCGCGGCAGGAGGCGGCCTACGCGATCTACACCACCAGCAATCACAACATGGTGGCGGCGATCGAAGAGATCACGGTGCGCGAGGGCATCAATCCGCGCGACTCCTTCTTCGTTTGCGGCGGCGGCGCCACCGCCATCCACATCGCCGAGATGGCCGACATCCTCGGCTTGAAGCGCTACATGGTGCCGCGCTTCATGGCCGGCCTCAGCGCTTTCGGCGGCCTGATCTCCGACATCCGCTCCGAAGAGAGCGCGGTGCTGCTCACCTCCGATGCCGACTTCAACGTCGCCGGCGTCAACGATGCGCTGAAGCGGCTGAAGCAGGCTGGCAACTACTTCCTCGCCGAAGCCGGCGTCGCGGTGGAGAATCGTCAGTTCGAGTTCTCCTTCCTCGGCCGTTACGAATACCAGTCCTTCGAGATCGAGGTCCCGTTCGAGGCAAAGGACGGCATGGTGTCCGAGGGCGATCTCCCGGGTCTGGTCGAAGCCTTCCACAAGATGCATGAGCGCATCTATTCGATCCGCGCCGACAATGACGTCGTCGAGTTCACGGCCTGGAAGCTGCGCGCCATCGGCAAGCGCTCCGGCCAGGACATCTGGCAGAAGAACACGCTGCCCGACCAGGTCGGCGCCATCGACCTGAAAGCCAAGCGCGGGATCTACCAGCAGGAGAGCGGGCGTGTCGAAACGGTGCCGGTCTACGAACTTGCGCAGTTGCGCGCGGGTGCGCAGGTTGCCGGCCCCTGCCTGGTCGAGGCCGAGACCTTCACCGCCTATCTCAAGGACCAGCACCAAGGACAGATCGACCGTTACGGCAATCTCGTCGTGAACATCGCCTAGTCAAATCTACACAAGGGAACGATCCTATGGACTCCATCAACAGGCTCGAACTCGACGTCGCGGAACGGCGGGTCGACCCCTTTCTGATGTCGGTGCTGAAAAGCCGCTTCGAGGCGATCGTGCGCGAGATGACGCTGGTCGTCATGCGCGCCAGCCGCTCGGCCGTGATCAAGAACGCGCGCGATTTCTCCTGCGCCATCCTGACCTATGATCATCGGCTGGTCTCGGTCGAGGACGCGCTGCCGATCCATGTCATGTCGATGGACATGGCGACGCGGCCGCTGACGGACCTGTTCGACGACATCACGCAGGGCGACATCTTCCTCAACAACTGCCCCTACACCGGCGGCACCCATCACGCCGACCTGATCATGGCGATGCCGGTGTTCTTCGACGGCGAGCCGCTGTTCTGGGTCGTGGCGCTGTCGCACCACGCCGATACCGGCGCGCCGGTGCCGTCGACCTATCTCCCTTTCGCCAAGAACATCTTCGAGGAGGGGATGCATTTCCCTTGCGTGCGCGTCGCGCAGAATTACGAGGAGAAGAAGGACATCCTGCGCATCGGCACGATGCGCAACCGCGTGCCAGACATGTGGCTGGGCGACGTGCGCGCGCAGATCGGCGCCTGCCGCACCGGCGAGCGCCGCATCGGCGAATTGTTTGCCCGCTACGGCCGCGACACCATCCTCGGTTTCGTCGAAGACTGGTTCGACTACGGTGCGCGCTGCGCCAAGGCGGCGATCGCCAAGCTGCCGGCCGGCAGCTACAGCTACGAGACGCGCCATGACCCGGTGCCCGGCGTCGCCGACGAAGGCATACCGGTCAGGGTGACGATCAATGTCGATCCGGAAAAGGGCGAGATCGTCGTCGACGTGCGCGACAACATCGACAATGTGCCGGGCGGCCTTAACCTGTCGGAGAATACGGCAACAGGCTCCTGCCGGATCGGCGTCTTCAACAATCTCGACGAAAGCATTCCCCACAATGAGGGCGCGAAGTCGCAGATCAAGGTGCTGCTGCGCGAGGGAAGCGTCGTCGGCAAGCCGAAATATCCGGTCGGCACTTCGGTCGCCACCACCAACGTCAACGACCGCCTGATGATTGCCGGCAACTGCGTCTTTTCGCGCATGGGCGCGCCTTACGGCCAGGCCGAGAGCGGCTCGCACCTGCCGGCCGGCGTCGGCGTCATCTCCGGCGAGGATCCGTTCAAGCACGGCAAGTCCTATGTCAACCAAGTCTTCGTCGGCTATGCCGGCGGCGGCGCCCGCCATGGCTTCGATGGCTGGCTGACCTATTGCGGCCCGGCCAATGCCGGCCTCATTCAGCTCGACTCGGTCGAGGTCGACGAATCGATGTATCCGATCGTCATCGAGCGCCGTGGCGTGCTGCCTGGATCGCAGGGTTTCGGCGAGTTCGAGGGCGCGCCGGCGACCGGCGGCGTCTTTTATCCGCTCGACCACGACATGACGATCGTCTACGCCGCCGACGGCACCAGCTTCCCGCCGCGCGGCGTGCTGGGGGGCGGCGACGGCAAGGAGAGCGAGACGATCAAGGTCCGGGCCGACGAGAAGATCGTGTTGCCGGCCTTCAGCGAAGAGACGATCGAGAATGGCGCCCGTATCGAGTTCACCGCTTGCGGCGGCGGCGGTTACGGCGACCCGCTGAAGCGCGATCCGAAGCGTGTCGCGGCAACCGTCAATCGCGGCTGGCTGAGCCGCGAGGATGCCGAGACGGTCTACAAGGTGGTTCTGGTCGATGCCGACGAGCCTGGCCTGCTCAAGGTCGACGAAGCCCGTACAGCCGCCCTCAGAACGGTTTGACTCCGATAGAGCGTTTCACCGTTTCACGGAAACGGCGAACCGCTCTATCCCTTTGTTTTTACGCAATTCCGGACGGAAAACCGCTCACACTTTTCCTGGAATTGCTTAGGCGCGGAACAGGTCCGCAAGAGACCTCGAATTCGGGGCCGGTGGTTGGAGAGGGAGCGCCTGCCCGGCGGTGTGCGATGCATGACGACCGACCCGTGCCGAGCCGCGGCCTGCCACCGATAGACGCTGCTCTTCTGCTCCTGGCAGCAGCGATCTATGGCGGCATCTTTCCGATCAACCGGCTGGCCGCCGAGATGCAATGGCCGCCTGTGGGTTTCGCCTTTGCCCAATCGCTTGCGGCGGGCGTGATCCTGGCTCTGGCGGCGGTAGCCGCCGGCGGTCGGTTCGCCGTCACCATCGGGCAAATGCGCACGTACCTGATCATGGGCGGCCTGGTGGTTGGCCTGCCGATCGGCATACTGGTGTCGGCCGCTCCGCATGTCGACGCCTCGGTGCTCACTCTGGTGCTTTGCCTATCTCCCATATTACCCTCGCCATCGGCGCGCTGGCGGGCCTTGATCGCTTCGATTGGCGCACTTTCGCCGGCATGATGCTCGGAGTGGCCGGCGTGGCTGTCCTCGCGCTGCCTGATGTAGGCGTTGTCGGCTCGGACGGCATCGTTTGGTTTCTGGTGGCCCTCATTGCCCCGGTCATGTTCGCTGCCGCCAACAACTGCGCCAAATGGCTGCGCCCCGAAGGTTCGTCCTCCGTAATGATGGCGGCCGGAACGTTGCTGGGAGGGGCCGTCGTTGCCGGCGTTGTCATGCTTGCGCTCGGCGGTGCGGCGCTGCCGTCCGAGTGGACGGGCAGGACCGCGATGCCGCTCGTCTTGGCGACGGCGATCAATGCCGTCTTCTTCGTCCTGTTCTTCGTATTGGTCGCTCGTATCGGGCCGACGCGCTTTTCGGTCTTCAACTATCTGGCCGTGGCCGCCGGCATCCTCTGGAGTCTGGCCGTCTTCGACGAACGACCGGCCGCCTCGTTCTGGGTGGCCCTGTTCCTGATGCTTGCAGCCATGTACCTGGTGCTGTCGCGCAAGCTCGACTGACCATCTGGTTACCGCTGGTCGGCCACGGCCTTTCACATGATGCCGAAGGTCTTGTAAGCATCCACCGCGCTCATTCCCTCGCGGATCGCCTTGGCCACGCGTTTTTCTCCGCGGACTTTTTCGAGGGCCAGGCGCACCACCTCTTCCTCGGCTTCAGCGGGGACAACGAGGACACCTTCCTTGTCGCCGAACAGCAGTGTTCCCGGCTCTATGCGCACGCCGCCGATTTCGAGCGCGCTGCGATAGTCGACGACCTTGCCGCGCACGCCCTGGTCCTGCGCGTAATAACCGGTGCAGAAGCAGGGAAATCCCAGCGCCCTGATGCCATCCGTGTCGCGGGCGAAACCGTCGACCAGCGCGCCGCGCGCGCCAAGGATCTTCGCACGCGTCGACATCAACTCGCCCCACAGCGCGTAGCGGGGCGAGGCGCCGCTGGCGACGTAGATCTCGCCGGGCTTCAAATCGTCGAGCGCTTCGAACATCAGCCCGAACGGCTTGCTCATCAGTGGGTTGTGCGTCGGTCCGTTGGACGGGAAGATATCGGTCTCGAGCACGGGCATGGCACGGCCAAGCAATCGCGTGCTTTCGTCAACTGGCTTGAACACCGGCGGCAGGAACTGATGCTGCAGCCCCAGCGTGTCCATTACGTCGCCGACCACCGCAACGAAGAGCTCCTTCTCGAACAGGCGATACATTTCGCCGTCGTCGACATAGAGGCGCGTCGATCTGGTCATCAGGCTTGCATCCGGATGTTGGTGGATTGAATGGTCCGCGAAGGTCCCAGCGCTGCGGCATTCTGCACCAGCGCGCGCATATAGCCGAGCGCAAAGGCCTTCCCCGCGTGCCAGGGCGCGTCGCAGGACATTTCCGGCGTGTGGTCGGGGATGATGACGCCCTCATAGTTTTCGTCGCGCAGGATGCGGACGATCTCGGCCATGTCGATGTCGCCGTCGTCGACGAAGGTCTCGTGATAGTTCGGCACCTTGCCGCGCACGTTGCGGAAATGAATGTAGCCGATGCGCTTGCGTCGGGCGAAGCGCCGGACATGCCCGTAAATCTCGTCGGCGCCCGGCATTTCCTGCAGCGAGCCGAGACAGAGCTCCAGCCCGTTGGATGGTGAGTCGACGATGTCCATCAGCCGGTCGTATTTCTCCGGCCGGTTGACGAGCCGCGCCGCGCCCCGCAGCGCTTCGGCCGGCGGATCGTCCGGATGCGCGGCGAGCACCACGCCGGCTTCCTCGGCTACCGGAACGACTTCCCGCAGGAAGGCGCCGAGCCGCTGCCAGAGCTCATCGCTGCTCACCGTCACCGGCGCGGCGGCCGGCCGGCCGGCGCGGTAGCGCATGTTCCAGACCACGCCGTCGGGGAGGGGCAAATCGGGGTCGATGGCCGCAAGGTCGAGCCCGACCGACATAGCCTCGCCGCGCGCGAAGGGCCCGCGCGACCAGCCCCAGACACCGGCGATGGAGAAGTTGTAGCCGATGCACGGGATGCCGGCGCGGCCGGCATCGCGAATAAGCCGCTTCAGCCCTTCGATCTGCTTCGCCCTGTCGGGACCATCGAGCAAAATGTCGGACCAGAAGCGCGGCGAGAAATTCTCGATCGCGGCGATTTCCAGCCCGTTGTCGCGCACGGTCCTGACCAGGCCGGCGAAGTCCTCGTAGTTCCACAGCGCATCGGCGGAGCAATCGCCCCAGCCTTCCGTCTCGCTGCCGGCCGACAGCGAAGGATCGCGGCCGCGAAAATAATTGGTGAGGTGGGCAACGATGTGGGTGGCGCCCGCCTGGCGGGCGAAGCGGAAATTGTCTGGAGTCAGCGACTCCCGGTAAAGGCCAAGTCCGATCTTCATGGTCATTTCACGCCAATGCCAGCGGTCAGGCCGCCATCTATCTTGTAGTCCGCGCCGGTGCAGAAGCCGGCCTTGGAAGAGCACAGAAAGGCGATGAGCTCCGCCACTTCCTCGGGTTCGCCGATGCGGCCGAGCGGATGGGCCGCGCCGAAGCGCCTGTAGGCTTCCTCGACGTCGGCATCGCTGTCGTTTTCGCCACGCGCGGCCTTCTCGAGGATCGGTGTGCGGATCGAGCCGGGGCTGACCGAATTGACCCGGATGCCGGCGGCCGCATAGTCGAGCGCCAGCGAACGCGTCAGCGTGTGGATGGCGCCCTTGGTGGTGGCATAGGCGGCGACGTTCTGCTGGCAGGCGAAACCCTGCACCGAGGCGACGTTGACGATGGCGCCGCCACCGCGCTTGATCATTTCCGGGATGCCGAAATGGGCGGTCAGATAGATCGAGCCGACATTGACCGTCATTGCCTTGTTCCAGGTTTCCCAGTCGGTCGTCGTCGCGGTTCCATAGGGATGGACCGCCGCCGAATTGACGATCACGTCGAGGCCGCCGAAGCGCTCGACGCCGGCAGCGATGGCGTCGCGGACCTGGTCTTGCACGGAGACGTCGGTGTCCACGACCAGCGTGCCGGCCCCTGAACTTCCCAGCTCCGCTCGCATCGCGGCATTGGCCAAGCGGTCGATGCCGCAGGCGACGATCGCTGCGCCGCCGGCGGCAAGGCGCCTGGCGGTCGCGAGACCGATCCCGGTGGTCCCGGTCACCAGCGCGACCTTGCCTTCAAAATCCTTCATTGCGGGAACTCCTTCATTCACGTGTCGGAAGCCGGCTCTTCCGGCAGGAATCGCAGGGCGAAATCGAGATGGCGGCTCACCAGGTAGGCGTAAGCCAGCCTGTCGCGTGCGCGGAGCGCGGCGATGATCTCGCCGTGCGCGGCGCGGGTGTCGGCCAGCACCGGGCGCATTTCCTTGCCGATGGTCATGATCCGCAGGATCACGGGCGACAGGAAGGAATACATGTCGGTGAGCATGCGGTTGTCCGCCAGTCCGATCAGCGCCCTGTGGAAATTGAAATCGTTCTCGGCGGCTTCCTCGATCGAGCGGCTGTCGACGATCCGGGCATTGATCTCATCGAGCGCCTCGATCTGCTCGCTCGTGGCATTGAGCACGATGTGGTCGCCGATGCCGACCTCGATGATGCGCCTGAAACCCTGGATGTCGGCAAAGGACGAGCGCGAAACATCCATGTGGGCGGCGAAGAAATTCTGGATGGCGATGCTCTGCCCGTCGGCGAGCACCGCGCCGACGCGCGGTTTGGGCTCGATCAGTCCATAGGTGCGGATGGTGCGCAACGCCTCGCGCACCGTGTTGCGGCTGGCGCCGGTGATCTCGCTGAGCTCGCGTTCCGTCGGCAGCACGTCGCCGACATTGAGCTGTCGCGCGCGAATAAGGTCGAGGATCCGTCCTGCCGCGGTGTCGACCGCGGAGCTGCCGCCAGCGCGGCGGGCGCCGGCATTGTCGCGTCCCTGAGGGTTTTCCGACATCGATCCTCCTAATTGTTGGACCAACATATCGTATGATTTGTCGAAAACAACCGGTTTTGGCTTGATTCCCTAGTGAATTTTCTGGATCTGATCCAAGGAAGTAGCCGCTCACGAGCGCCAAATTTTAATTTGACTCCCATTGTGGTCCAACAATAAGTTGCCGACTTCTCACGGAGAAAGCGGCAAATGGAACAGACCTGGCGCTGGTACGGTCCGGATGATCCGGTGACCCTCGATCACGTCAAACAGGCGGGGGCGACGGGCGTGGTCTCGGCCCTGCACGGCATCTATGACGGGCGCGTCTGGCCGCTGGAAAATATCCTCGAGCGCAAGCGGATCATCGAGGCGGCAGGACTGACCTGGTCGGTGGTCGAGAGCATTCCCGTCCACAACTCGATCAAGATCGGTTCGCCGGAGCGGCTCCACTATGTCGGCTTCTACAAGGATACGATCCGTGCCCTAGCCAAGGCCGGCATCGCGACGATCTGCTACAACTTCATGCCTGTGGTCGATTGGACCCGCACGGATCTGGCGTACCGCCTGCCGACGACAGGTTATGCGCTACGTTTCGATGCGATCGATTTCGCCGCCTACGACCTCTTCGTGCTGAAGCGCCGGAATGCCGAGGCCAGCTATACGCCTGCCCGCATCGCCGAGGCGGAAGCGCGGCTGAAGGAGCTTAGCGACGAGAAGATCGACGGGATCGAGCGCAATCTCATCGCCGGCCTGCCCGCCACCGAGCGCGCCTACAACCGCGACAGCTTTCGCGAGGCCTTGGCCGACTACGATGCGATCGGGCCGAAGGAATTGCGCGAGAACCTGGCCTGGTTCCTGCGCGAGATCATTCCGGTGGCCGAGGAGGAAGGGGTGCGCATGTGCATCCATCCCGACGATCCGCCGTTCTCGCTCTACGGCCTGCCACGCATCGTCTCGACCGCCGAGGATGCGCGCTTCATCCTCAATGTCGTCGATAGCCTGGCCAATGGCCTGACCTTCTGCACCGGCTCCTACGGCACGCGCGCCGACAACGACATCGTCGCCATGATCAAGGAGTTCGCCGAGCGCATCCATTTCGTCCATCTGCGCAACGTCACCATCGAGGATGACGGCTCTTTCCACGAGGCCGAGCACCTCGAGGGCGGCACCGACATGGCGCATGTCATCCTCGCGCTGATGCAGGAGGAGGCGCGCCGTCGCAAGGAAGGCCGCGCCGACTGGCGCATCCCGATGCGTCCGGACCACGGGCACCTCCTCGCCGACGACATCGGCAAGGCCAGGATCAATCCCGGCTACTCGCTGATCGGCCGGCTGAAGGGCCTCGCCGAGTTGCGCGGCATCATGCGGGCCGTCGAGCGGTTCGGGCTGGCTTGAGACGGTTTGCGTATGTAAAAACTATTTGCTCAGGTAAAAATACCTGCTAGTGGTTTGCGGACCGGGCACATGCCCGGTTGCAGGGAGGAATTGCGGGATATGACAAGACTGCGCGGTCTTGCGTGGGATCATCGACGTTGCTGGGGTCCGCTGGATGCCAGTGTCGGGCCGTATCGCGCCGCCAATCCCGGCCTGGAGATCGAATGGGACCGGCGCAGCCTCTATGAATTCGGCGAGGGCGCGCTCGGCCCTGTGCTCTCGGCCTACGATCTGGTGGTGTTCGACCATCCCTTCATCGGCGACATCGCGCAGGACGAGCTGATGGTGCCGTTCGACGCTTATCTGTCGGCGGAGCAGGTCCGCTTCTTCGAGCAGGATTCCGTCGGTCCGTCCTGGCGGTCCTACGAGAAGAGCGGGCGCCAATGGGCATTGCCGATCGATGCCGCCTGCCACGTCGCCTCGTATCGCCCGGACCTGCTGGAACGCTACGCACCGGTGCCCCGCACGCATGAAGAGGTGGTCGCGCTCGGCCGGCTGGCGCGCAAGGAAGGGAAATGGCTCGGCCTGCCTTTCGTGCCGACGGACGCCATGTGCCTGCTGTTGACGCTTGGCGACCCACAGGAGGACGGCGAGCGATTCATCGCGACGGACATGGTCGAGCAGGTCGTCGGGCAATTGCGCGAGCTTGCGGCGCTGTCGCATCCGAACTCGTCCGGTTGGAATCCGATCCGCTGCTACGACCACATGGTCGCGCATGACGACGTTGTCTATGTGCCGTTCGCCTTCGGCTACGTGAACTATGCCGCGAAGACCGACAGGCCGTATCTGCGCTTTGCCGACGTGCCGACCCCGCGATCGGCCGGCGCCCTGCTCGGCGGCGCCGGCATCGGCGTCAGCGCCCAGTCGAAGCACAAGCAGCAGGCGATCGACTACGCGCTGTTCCTGTGCTCGCCCGACTATCAGCGCGGCGACTATGTGAAGTCGGGGGGACAGCCGGGATCGCTGGCAGCCTGGAAGGACGCCGAAGTCAATCGTCTCTCCGCCGATTTCTTCTCCTCGACGCTGCGCACGATCAGCTCGTCCTATCTGCGTCCGACACATCCAGGCTTCATCGCCTTCTTCCGCGAATGCGCGCCGCGCGCGGCCGCGGCCATAGCCGGCGACATCGGCGCTGCGGAGCTCGCCAACCATGTGAACCGCCTCTATCGCGAAACCAGGCAGCCGGAACGGAGCGTTGCGTGATGGCTGCCGGTATTGCCGAAACGCTCGAGGAAAGCGAAAGCGGCCGCAACGGATATCGCGTGCCGGCGGTGGAGAAGGCGCTCGACGTGCTGGAGTTCATGGCCTCCAGCGCCGATGCGATGACCCAGACCGAGATCGCGACCGGCCTTGGCAGGTCCATCCACGAAATTTACCGCATCCTGCTTTTGCTGGAGAAGCGCGGCTACATCTTCCGCACGCAATCGGACCGCTTCCGGCTGTCGCTGAAACTGTTCGAGCTGGCGCATATGCATCCGCCGGTGAACAGGCTCGTCGAATCCGCGCTGCCGGCGATGCGCGAATTGACCGCCAATGCCGACCAGAGCTGCCACCTTGTGGTGCGTGAAGGGCAGAACGCGCTGGTGGTGCTGCAGATCGATTCACCGCTGCCGATGCGCTATTCGGTTGCGCTCGGATCGCATTTCCCGATCCTGGAAACCAGTTCCGGCGCGGTGCTGCTCGCCCACTCGAACCGGGCCGAGCGCGACCGCATCGTCGAGCGCATCGTCGCCGCCGGCGAAGGCCAGGGAACGCGCGGGGAAATCGAGGCACGGCTGAACGAGGTGGCCAGGCTCGGCTATGAGATGCGCGCGTCGCTGGCCGTCGAGGGCTGCACCAACATCTCCATGCCCGTGCGCGACCATGTCGGCGCTGTCATCGCCGCGCTTACGGTCCCGCTGCTGCCGCAGAAGGCGGCGCGCTTCGACCGTCAGACCGTTTTCGAACGAACCCGGACAGCCGCCGAGAAGATATCGGCCGCGCTCGGCTGGGGCGAAGCCAACAGCTCTTCACGTGCCGACCCGGAACGGCGGGATTACCCGTTCAGCGACTGAGACAAACGAAAACCTGGGAGAGAAAAATGCACTGGTCCAAATCAATCCTGCTCGCATCCGCGGCCATGCTGGCCATTGGCGCGGCGGCGGCGCATGCCGAGAACATGCCCAAGCACATCGGCTACGTCACCAACTACGCCACGCATGAGTGGTACCAGAACGTCATCAAGGGCATGAAGGCGCATGGCAAGGAACTGGGAATCGAGGTCGAGGTGCAGGACGCCAATCTCGACATAGCCAAGCAGGTCGCCGCGGCCGAGGACTTCATCGCCAAGGGCGTCGACGTGCTGATCATCACCCCGGTGAATGAGGAAGGCGTGGTGCCGCTGCTGCGTCAGGCCAAGGCCGCCAATATCCCGGTGGTGCTCGAGGGCAACCCGGTCAAGGGCATGACCACGATGGTCGCCATCTGCGACTACGACACCGGCTATTTCTCGGGCGTCGAGGCTGGCAAATATGCCAAGGAAAAGCTCGGCGGCGTCGTCAAGGTGATGAATGTCGGCCTGCCGTTGCTGTCGGCGACGGTGCTGCGTTCGCAAGGCTTCATGGACGGGCTGAAGACCATCGTCCCCGACGCGGTCATGGTCCACGACCTTGACGGCGGCGGCAATCCGGACCGCGCGCTGGAAGTGTCTTCGGCCGCACTCGCCAAGAATTCCGACGTCAACATCATCTACGGCATCAACGATTCGTCCTCGCTGGGCGGCCTGCAGGCCTGGAAGGCTGCCGGCAAGTCGCAGGACGGCCTGCTGACGGTCGGCACCGGTGGCGAAGGACTTGCCTTCATCAACGCCATGCAGAACGAGCCGTCCTACCGCATCGAGGCCGCCATGTTCCCGGAAAAGGAAGGCTTCACGACCATCGACGCGGCGGTCAAGCTGTTCAACAACGAGCAGGTGCCGGAGCACATCGTCAGCCCGACCGCGCCGATGACTGGCGACGAGTGGAAGAAATACTATGATTATGACGGCACGACCCGCACCATCAAATGGGATGCCGTCAATGCGCTCCAGCCGCCGGCAAAGTGCATGAAGACCTCGGCCGACCTGAAGAAATAGGTCGATCGACACGGTCCTTCCCGCGTCGCGGGAAGGACCACCAGCTAGGCGCCGACGGCCAGCGAAAACACGGCGCCGGCGCCTGACCTTAGAGCCGGATGATTTCAGGTCTGTTCGACCTGAAATCTGAATCCGTCTCTAAATCCGAGAGATAGAGCATGATGTCGTCCGAAAACCGCTTCACACTTTTCGGCATCATGCTCTAGCGACGGGAACGGACTGATATGAGCGAGCTTACACACGCTTCCGCGCAGAAGCGTTTCATCGGCGGCCAGCTTCTCGGCAGCAGCCAGTTGGTGCTGGGCGCCATCCTGGCGGTGCTTTGCATCGCCATCTCGGTCGCGGCGCCGCAGTTCTATTCGGAGGCCAACATCATCGCCATCCTGCGCCAATGCGCGCTGGTGCTGATCGTCGCCTCGGGCATGACCACGCTCATCATCACGGCGGAAGTCGACCTGTCGGTCGGCGCCTCGCTTGCCTTTGTCGGCTGCATCGGCATGGCGGTGCTCAATTCCACTCACAGCCTCGCGCTCGGCATGCTGGCGGCACTCGCCTTTGCCGGCGGCGTCGGCCTGTTCAACGGGCTCGTCGTCACCAGGCTCAGGGTGAATTCGCTGATCGCCACCATCGGCACCATGATGATGCTGCAGGGTGGCGTCTATCTGTTCACGCGCGAAGCGGTGCAGAACCACAATCAACTGGCAAGCTTCACCGATCTCGGCGCCGGCTATGTCGGCGCCGTGCCGGTCCCCGTCATCCTGGCGGCGCTGATCTTCCTTGTTGCCTATGTGACGCTGCGCTTCACCACGCTCGGCCGCTATCTCTACGCGGTCGGCGCCAACGAAAAGGCGGTGCGCCTGTCCGGCCTGCGTTCGGAACGGCTCAAGCTCCTTGCCTTCGTCGTCACCGGCCTGTGCGTCGGCGTTGCCGGCATGATCCTGTCGTCGTTGATGAATGCCGGCCAGCCGACCGCCGGGCGCGGCTTCGAGCTGACGGTGATCGCCGCCGTCATCCTCGGCGGCACCAGCCTGCTCGGCGGCCGCGGCTCGCTGTTCGGCACGCTGCTCGGCGTGCTGGTGCTGAAGGTGATCGACAATGGCATCATCATCCTCGGCTGGAACCAGGACCTGCAGATGGTGGTGCCGGGCATCGTCATCATCCTGGCGACCTATCTCGACATCATCCGGAACAAAGCCAATGTCCGTTGATTTCCTTCATCCCGGCGAAGGCGCGGCCATCGACACGAACGTGTCGGCGCTGGAGATGCGCGGCATCGGCAAGCGGTTTCCGGGCGTGGTGGCGCTGGACAATGTCGACTTCACCCTGGAGCCAGGCAAGATCCATGCCCTGATGGGTGAGAACGGCGCCGGCAAGTCGACGCTGATCAAGATCATGGCAGGCGTCTACGGCAAGGACGCCGGCACGGTGCGCATGCGCGGACGCGAGGTCGACATCAAGTCGCCGCGCGACAGCCTGAAGGAAGGCATCAAGGTCGTCTTCCAGGAGATCGCGTTGATCTCCGAATTCACCGTCGCGGAAAACATCTTCCTCGAAGGCTATCCGACCGGCAGGACCGGCTCGATCGACTGGAAGAAGATCCGCGCCGACTCGGCGGCGCTGTTCAATCGCATCGGCTTCAACGTCGATCCGGTGGCGCGGACGGGATCGCTGCCGGTGAGCCAGCAGCAGATGGTCGAGATCGCCCGCGCGCTCGCCCACGAGGCGCGTGTGGTGGTGATGGACGAACCGACATCCTCGCTGACGCCGAACGAAGTCTCGCTGCTGTTCACCGTCATCCGCCGCCTGGCATCGCTCGGCATCGCCGTGGTCTATGTTAGCCACAAGCTCGACGAGGTGTTCGAGATCGCCGACACGGTGACGGTGCTGCGCGATGGACGCCACATCTCCACCAAGCCGATCGGCGAGCACACCAACGACACGCTGATCCAGGACATGATCGGCCGCCGCATCGACAACCTCTTTCCCCGTCAGCGCGACGCGGCGGGCAGCAAGGTGGCGCTCTCCGTCGAGAAGCTCAGCACGGCGAAGAAGCTCATCGACGTGTCATTCGAGGCGCGCGCCGGCGAGGTGCTCGGTTTCTTTGGATTGATGGGTGCCGGCCGGACCGAGCTCGCCAAGGCGATCGTCGGCTACGATCCGATCATTTCGGGCACCATCACCGTCGACGGTCAGCGCCTCGCGCCGCACGACACGCGCACCGGCGTGCGGCTCGGCATCGGCCTGCTCACCGAAGACCGCAAGAGCGAAGGCCTGATGGGCGAGCTGCCCGTCTACCAGAATGCCAGTCTCGCCTCGCTCGGCGCGTTCGCCCGCCTGGGCTTCGTCGACAAGGCGAAAGAGCATCAGGCGGTGCAAGACTATGTCGACCGCTTCCGCATCAAGACGCCCAGCCTGTTCCAGCAGATCAAGAATCTGTCGGGCGGCAACCAGCAGAAGGTGCTGATCTCGCGCTGGCTGATGCGCGGCCTGAAGGTCATCGTCGTCGACGAGCCGACACGCGGCATCGATGTCGGCGCCAAGTCGGAAATCTTCGCGCTGATCGACCGGCTCGCCGGCGAGGGCCTGGCGGTCGTCATGATGACGTCGGAGATGCCGGAGTTGCTCGGCCTCGCCGATCGCATCGCGGTGATGTGCGAGGGCCGCCTGACCTCGATCATGTCGCGTGAGGAAGCCACGCAGGAAAAGATCCTCAATGCGGCGATCGGATAGAACTATGGCGCATCGCCGCAGCATTCCTTGCGACACGCGCAATTTCTTCGAAGGGAGCAAGCGATGAGCCTTGCAAGCACGGCTTCCGCAAAAGACCGGCCATCCGTGCTGGCGCGGCTCTTTGCCCGGCAGGAACTGGCGCTGCTCGTCTGCCTCGTCCTGGTGCTGGCGTTCTTTTCCGCAACGGTCGAGAATTTCCTCTCCGTGCGCAACATGACCAACGTGCTGGGTCAGGCCTCGCTGGCGCTCACCGCCGGCATCGGCTGCGCCATCGTCTTCATTTCCGGCGAGGTCGATATCTCGATCGGCTCGCTGCTGGCGACCATCGCGCTGCCGCTGATCATCATCATGAACGATACCAATTCGCTGCTGCTCGGCGTCAGCGGAGCGCTGTTGTTCGGCCTGATCATCGGTGTGGTGAACGGCTATCTCGTCGCCTATGCCGGCATCAACTCGCTGATCGTGACGCTCGGCACGATGTTCATCATGCGCGGCGGCGTCTATCTCTACACCGGCCAGCGCGCGATTCCCGACGACGCCAGCCTCGACAGCTTCATCGCGCTGTCCGACGGTCGCCTGTTCAACATCATCCCGTATTCGGCGGTGATCGCCATCGTGCTCCTCGCCGCCTTCGGCTACATGATGCAGCACCGGCCGTTCGGGCGGCAGATCTACGCTGTCGGCGGCAATCAGGAAGTGGCGCGGCTGGCAGGCTACGACGTACGACGCGTCAAGTTCATCTGTTTCATCATCAGCGCGCTGCTGGCGACGGTCGCCGGCATCATCCTGGCGGCGCGAGTCGGCTCGGCGCAGCATACGGCGGGGCTCAACTTCGAATTCCAGGTCGTTGCCGCGACGGTCCTCGGCGGCGTGAGCCTTGCCGGCGGCATCGGCAGCCTGACAGGGATGGCGCTGGGCGTGCTGATCCTGCAATTCCTGTCGAACGGCCTGCGCGGGCTTGGGCTGCCGACCGAATGGCAGCTTGTCATCACCGGCATGATCATCATTGCCGCGGTCGCCTTCGACGAAGCGAAACGCCGGCGCGCGAATGGAGGCTGACATGGCTCGTCTTGAAGGAAAAACCGCAGTCATCACGGGTGCGGCCGACGGCATCGGCCACGCCATCGCCGAGGCGATGGCGCGGGAAGGGGCGCATGTCTTCCTCGGCGACATCGCCGACGAGGCCGGCGAGGCGTTCGCCGCGGCACTTCGCGCGGCTGGCCGCCGCGCCGACTATGTCCATTGCGACGTCTCCCAGGAAGCCGATATCGCCGGCCTGATCGACAGCGCGGTGAAGAAGACCGGACATCTCGACATCCTGGTCAACAACGCCGCCATCGCCATCGGCGGCATGCCGGTGCACGAGATGACCGACGAGCAATGGCACCGGCTGATCGCGGTCAACCTGACCAGCGTGTTCCGCGGCTGCAAATACACGCTGCCGCACATGATCGCGCAGAAGTCGGGATCGATCATCAACATGGCCTCGGCGCAGGGCCATATCGGCCTCGACGGCTGGACCGCCTATGCCGGCGCAAAGGGCGCGGTGATGGCGATGACGCGCCAGATGGCGGTGGAGTTCGGCCCGATGAACATCCGCGTCAATTCGATCTCGCCCGGCACCATCAACACGCCGATGAACGACAGGCTGATCAAGGAGATCGGCGGCAGCCTCGCCAAGGCCTGGGTCAAGATGCATCCGCTCGGCCGCATCGGCGAGCCTTCCGAAGTGGCCGAGGCCGCCGTCTATCTCGCCTCCGATGCGGCCGGCTTCACCACCGGCACCGACCTGCGCGTCGATGGCGGGCTGACGGCGGCACCCCGCTACGTTCCCGAACTGCTTTGAAAACGAAACGAGACATGAAATGAACAAGGCCCTCGAAGGCGTCCGTATCCTCGATTTCAGCCATCTGCTGCAGGGGCCGTTCGCCACGCAGCTGCTCGGCGACATGGGCGCCGATGTCATCAAGATCGAGCGCGCCGGCGCCGGCGACATGTTCCGCGGCATGACCTTCTTCGCCAAATGGGTCGGCGGCTCCGAGAGCCCGAACTTCCTCGCCTGGAACCGCAACAAGCGCTCCATCGCGCTCAACCTGAAAAGCCGCAAGGTGCACGCCATCATCATGGAGATGGCCCGGACCGCGGATGTCGTGGTGCAGAACTTCCGCCCCGGCGTGCTGGCCAAGCTCGGCTACGGTTACGAGGACTTCAAGGCCGTCAATCCCCGCATCATCTACTGCTCGGGTTCGGGCTATGGTGAGGAGGGGCCCTACGTCGAGCGCCCCGGACAGGACATGCTGATCCAGGGACTGGCGGGGCTGATCGCCAATACGGGCCGCGGCGACCAGGCGCCGGTTCCGGCAGGCGCCGGCCTCGCCGACCAGATCGGCGCAATGAACATGGTCTACGGCATCCTGTCGGCGCTCTATTATCGCGAGAAGACCGGCAAGGGCCAGAAGATCGAGGTCAATCTGCTGGCCGGCCTGCTGGCGCATCTCAACCAGGAATATGTCGCCGTGCTCAATCTCGGCGAGGATTTCGTGCGGCCGAATTCCGGCATCGGCCATCCTGGCATGCAGGCGCCGTTCGGCATCTACGAGACCAAGGATGGCGGCTATGTGTCGATCGCCATGAGCCCGTTCAAGACGCTCTATGAGGTGCTGGAAGCGCCGCAGCTCGCCGTCTACGACGATCTCAAGACTTTGTTCGACAAGCGCGACGAGGTGTTCGAGAAGGTCAATGCCGAGACGAAGAAATTCGCCACGCAGGACCTGTTGGCGCGGCTGCTCAAGGCCGACATCTGGTGCGCCGAGGTGAAGGACATTCGTCGCGCGGCGGAAGACCCGCAGGTCACGCATATGGGCATGATCACCAGCTACGATCATCCGCGCGGCGGCAAGGTGAAGGTGGTGGCGCCAGCGGTCAAGATGAGCGAGACGCCCGCGACCATCGAGCGACCGGCGCCGTTGGTCGGCCAGCATGGCCGCGAGATCCTGGCCGAGTTCGGTCTGTCGAAGGACGAGATCGCTGCACTCGAAGCGTCGGGCGACATGACCGTGGACGCGGTCTGAGGATGGGCGCCTACCAGACACTCACGGTCGAAACCCAGGGCCGGGTCGCGGTCGTCACCTTCCGCCGCGCCGACCAGCTCAACGCCATGAACCGGATCATGCAAGGCGAGATCACGGAGGCGTTCGAGGCTCTCTCCTCCGACCCCGGCGTCGGCGCGATCGTGGTGACCGGCGAGGGGCGCGGCTTCATGGCCGGCGCCGACATCAAGGAATACGCCGCCCAGACGGCGGCAGAGTTCGATACGTTCCAGGCTGCCGGGACGCGCATGTATGCGGCGATCGAGAACAACCGCAAGCCGGTGATCGCGGCGGTCAACGGCTTCGCGCTGGGCGGCGGCATGGAGCTGGTGCTGTGCTGCGACATCGTGATCGCCAACCAGTTCGCGAAACTCGGCCTGCCGGAAATCAAGCTCGGGCTGATCCCCGGCGGTGGCGGCACGCAACGCAGCGTCGCCAAGCTCGGCCGCAACCGCGCCAATCTTCTGCTGATGACCGGCGCCATCGTGCCCGCCTCCGAATTCGTGAGCGCCGGCCTGGTCAACGAGATCGTCGATGTCGAAAGGCTGATGCCGCGCGCGCTGGAACTGGCCGGGACGATCGCCGCCGAGCCCGCCGCCGCGATCGAAGGCCTGAAGGCCCTGACGGCCCATGCCGTGTCCGGCGATCTGGCCGATGGCCTCGCCATGGAGCGCAACATATTGGGCGGCCTCTACCGCAGCGAGATCGGCCAGCGGCGCGTCAAGGAGTTCGCCGAGAGGAGCGCCGTGAAGAAGGCCGGCTCATGAGTGGCGACGACAATCGCGGCCTCGGCTGGGCGCATGGCGCGCTGACCGTGCAGCGGCTCGGCGCTGTGACAGATCGCAGGTCAGCTTCTCTGGTCAAGCCGAACCGGCCGCGCTTCACCGATATCGAGGGGCTGGCGGCGATGGTCCGCGACGCCGACGCTTTCGGCGTCGGCGGCCACCACTTCGCCCGGCTGCCGATCGCATTGCTGCGCGCGATCGCCAGGTCCGGCGTCAAGAATCTGCACTATGTCTCCTGGGCCGGCGGGCTGCCGCTCGAGCTGCTGCTCGAGGCGGGCGCGGTGGCGGAAATCGAGCTGTGCTTTTCCAGCCTCGACATCTTCGGGCTGCCGCCGAGGTTCCGCGCGGCGGCTGAGAACGGCGCGATCCCCGTCCGCGATTGGACGGCTCTGGCCATGATCCAGGCGCTGCGGGCGGCACAGCAGAACCTGCCGTCGATGCCGTTCCAGTTGCCTCAGGGTTCCGACATGCTGGCGCGCGTGCCGGGTGCGGTCGCCAGGCCCGATCCGCTTGCCGGGACCGATACGGGGTTCGTCCCGCCGCTCAGGCTCGATACGTTCATCGTCCACGCCCAGCGCGCCGACGAAAGCGGCAATGTCGAGATCATCGGGCCGCGGGCGCTGGACTTCGCCATGGCGGGCGCGGCGCGCCAGGTGCTGGTCACGGTCGAGGAAATCGTCCCGGTCGGGGCGCTGCGGCGGGACGGCCGTCAGAGCATCTTCACTCGCAATCAGGTTTCGGCCATAGCGCTCGCGCCGGGCGGGGCCTATCCGGCCTCGTGCCTGCCATTCTACGTCACCGACTATCAGGCCTTGTCGGAGGCGTTCGCGGCGAATGACGCAGCTTTGTCAGACAAGCTCGGCCTGCCTGCTGACGGCGTGCCGGAGCGGCTTCAAAAAGCGGCCAAGGTCACCGCCGAAACGGTCCTCGCGATGCCGGTGCCCGCACAGGGGAACGGGAAGGCAACCGTTGACGAGATCATTGCCGCGCGGATCGCCCTCGAGCTCGACAATGAGAGCTTCGCCAGCGCCGGCGCGGTCTCGCCGCTCGCCAATGTTGCCTACCGGCTGGCCAAGGCGACGCACGCGCCGGACATGATCATCGCAACGATGAGCTGCGGCCATCTCGACATCGCACCGAGTCCGATGATGCTGTCATTGATCGAAAGCCTCGATTGCGAGACAGCCGTGGCTCATGCCGGCGGCGACGACACCTATTCGGCCTACTATCAGGCGGGCGCGGTGACGCATGAGATCGTCGGCGCGGCACAGGTCGACCGGCGCGGCCGCGTCAACACCATCGCGCTCAGCAAGCGGAGTGGCGGCCTCATCCGGCTGCCAGGGCAGGGCGGCATGGCCGACGTCGCCAACATGCATCGCGACTATCTGCTCTACGTCCCGCGTCATTCGGTCCAATCGCTGGTGGACGCGGTCGAGATCGCAAGTTCCGCCCGCGGGCTGCTCACGCCGGCCGAACGCGAGCCGATGGGCTATCGGACAGGCAAGTCGCTGGTTTTCACCGATCTCTGCATCTTCCGGCTTGACCAGACATCGCGGGAATTGACCGTCGTCGAGACCATGCCAGGCGTTACCCAGCAGCAGATCCGTGAAGCCACCGGGTTCGAAGTGACATTCGATGCCGATTGCCGCGAGGTGCCGGTGCCCTCCAGCGATACGCTCGCCGTGTTGCGAAACCGCATCGACCCGCTTGGCCTGCGTCGTCTGGAATTCGTCAGCGCCAAGGAGCGTGGCGCTCTCATCGCCGAAATCCTCGCTGCCGATCGCGCCATGGTCGAGCGCTGCATCGCCGCGCAAAGCTCGCCTGCCGCAAGCTGAGGAGCGTTCCATGGCAAAGCCGTTGCTCGACATGTCCGCCGCCCGGGTCTTCTTCGACGGCATCTTCACCAATCCACGTGTCGCGCATCCGGAGGGCGTGGCCGTCCATCGCGACGGATCGATCTGGTGCGGCACCGAGACCGGCGATCTGCTGAGGCTGGCCGCCGCCGGCGGCTCCGTCGAGCGCATGGGCGGCACCGACGGTTTTCTGCTCGGCATTGCCTTCGACAGCGCCGGCAACTGCTTTGCCTGCGATCTCAGGCATGCCGCGATCTTCCGCTGGGATTCCGTGACAGGTCGCATGGAGCGCTTCGCTTCGTCCGATATCCGCGTGCCCAACTATCCGATCGTCGACGAGGCGAGAGGCTGGCTCTTCGTTTCGGACAGCGTCGGCCAGGACAATCGCTCGGGTATCTTCCGTTACGATCTCAGGACGGGCGAGGGCGGCCTGTGGTGCCGGGAAGCGATGTCCTTCGCCAACGGCATGGCCATGGCGCCGGACGCCAACGGGCTCTATGTGGTTGAGAGCGATGCGCCCTGCATCAGTTATGTGCCGATCCTCACCGATGGTACGGCGGGACGCCGGCAGGTCGTCGTCGAAGACGTGCGCAATGTTCCCGACGGGCTCGCCTTCGCTTCCGACGGCTCACTGCTCATTTCATGCTACGAGCCGAGCCGCATCTATCGCTGGCGAAAGGACAGCGGTCTCGAAGTGCTGATCGAGGATCCGTCTGCGACGACGCTGGCGCATCCCACCAACATCGCCTTCAAGGGCGACAAGCTCTACACCGCAAACCTTGGCCGCTGGCACATCACCGAGATCGATCTGGCCGGGATTCCGGGCTTGAGCGGCGCCTAATCGGCAAGAGACACAAGGCGATACCGCCAAGGGCCAAGGTATCCTTCGGGCCGTTATCGGTGGGCAGGCTCGGCGCGCGTGTCAGGTCGGGTTGCGGCGCCGATCCGCCGGAAAATGAAGCTTTCATTTCCCTTGGGCGCTGCCTCCGCCTGCGCAGCGTCGGTCAGTATCGCCATTCGATTGTGGATCGGCGACTTGACGCAGGCCGGATCCGTTGCGGTGGCATCGCCGGCAATCGCCATCGCCTGGCATCTGCAGCCGCCCCAATCGACCTCGCGCCGTTCGCAGCTTCGGCAAGGTTCCTGCATCCATTCGTTGCCGCGGAAGGCGTTGAATGCCTCTGAATCGGTCCAGATTTCGGCGAGCCTGCGTTCTCCGAAGCGCTCGAAGCGGAGCGAGGGAATCGTCTGGGCGGCATGGCACGGCAACACGGTGCCGTCGGGAGCCACCATGAACGCGTCGCGCGCCCAGCCGCCCATGCATGGCTTGGGATAGATGGCAAAATAATCCGGCGTGACGAAGTCGATGTCCATGATGCCGGCAAGCCTTTCGCGCTCCGCCGCGACAATGTCCGCCTGCCGGTTGACCGCTGCCAGGTCGGGCATCAGCCTGTCGCGGTTGGCGAGCGCCCAACCGGCATATTGGACATTGGCGATCTCGATCCGCTCGGCATCCAACGAGAGGGCCAGATCGATGAATTCCGGCACTTCCTCGATGTTGTGCCGGTGGACCGGCGCATTGATGGTGAGGGGCAGCCCGGCCGCGCGGGCGCGGTACGCCGTCTCCAGCTTCTTCTCATGGCTGCCCTGGTGGTTGCCGATACGGTCGGTGGTCGCCGGACGGGCGCCCTGGAAGCTGAGTTGCAGGTGGTCGAGACCGGCTTCGGCAAAGGCCTCGATGCGGCCCTCGGCGATGCCGACGCCGGCGGTGATGAGATTGGTGTAGACGCCACGCGCCGAAAGCCCGGCAATCAATTGATCGAGGTCGCGGCGCAGGGTCGGCTCGCCGCCGGAAAGATGCACCTGCAGCACGCCGAGATCGGCGGCCTGCGAGAAGAGATCGAGCCAGGTCTGCGTGTCGAGCTCGCGATTGGCCTTCAGCAATTCGAGCGGATTGGAGCAATAGGGGCACTGCAGCGGGCAGCGATGCGTCAGTTCCGCCAGCATGCCGATCGGAGGCAGAATGGGCTCGCTCATAGCTTCACCAAAAGCTTGTCCGACCATTCCTGCAGGAAGGCGATGACGTCGGCCGCCACGTCCTCCGGGCCCGCCTCATAATCGGCCGCAAGACCGGCGATGATGCTGTCGACGGTGGACTGGCCGTCGCAGCGGCGCAGTATGTCGAGGCTGATCTCGTTCGGCCAGAATACCTTCTCCGGCGAAAGCACGGCGAAGGCCTGCCGCACGGGATCGTACTGGATGCGCACATGCTTGGGCAGCGATGGCGCAGACCGCAACGACACAATGGCTCTTTCGCGCAGCGCCATCATAAGGTCTCCTCCGGGCGGAAGGCGCCGGGCGGTATGTTTCCCGGCGCGCCGTAGGCATGCTGGAGAGCATCGAGCATGGCCCAGAGTATATCGCATTTGAACACCAGCGCATCGATCGCCTGCTGCTGGCGTTCGGGCGTGTCGGCGTGGGCCATCACGTAGGCGAGGGCGAAGTCTGCGTCGCGCGAGGCCTGTTCGGGCCGCCGGCTGAAATAGGCCAGCGTATCCTCGGTGATGTAATCGTATTTCGCAAGCATCGCCGGCACCCGCTCGCCGATAATGCGCGGCGAGAACATCTCGGTCAGCGACGACGCGACCGCCTCGAGCAGCGTCCGGTTCGTGCAGAACGACAGGTAGGCGCCGACGGCGAAGCGGGTCGCCGGCAGCGCCAGCCCTTCGCTTTTGACCGCTTCGGCATCGAGCCCGAGCGAGGTCGCCAGATGCAGCCAGCGCGCGATGCCGCCGCTCCAGCCGTCCTCGCCGTCATGGTCCTCGATGCGTTTGCGCCAGGCGGCGCGAAACGCCGGATCCTCGGCATGCGCCAGGATCATGGCGTCCTTGCGCGGAATGACCGCCTGGTAGCAATATCGGTTCAGCGCCCAGGCCTGCATTTCGGCTTTCGACAGCGCGCCGCCGGTCATTCTGTGATGGAAAGGATGGCGGTTGTGATAGCGCTCGTCACCGACCTGCCGCATCACAGCCTCGAGCTCGCTCTTGGACAGGCCACCTCTGGCCGCGTCGCGGAAATCGCTCAAAATTCCATCTCCATGCCATCGCTGGCGATTTCCCAGCCAGCCGCCCTGACCGCCGCGTGTTCGGCGGAATTCTCGTCCAGAACAGGATTGGTGTTGTTGATATGAATGAAGATACGGCGAGCGATCTTCACATCGGCCAGGCCGGCAATCGAACCCGCTTGTCCGGACATTGCGATGTGCCCCATGCGCGCGCCGGTTTTCTGGCCGACACGCGCCGCGATCATCTCGTCGTCCGTGTAGACGGTGCCGTCGAACAGAAGGCAGCGGGCATTGGCAAGGCGCGCGCGCAGCGCGGCATCGATGCGCGCGCAGCCCGGAATGTAGAAAACGGCGCCGCTGCCGTCGGCCCCGCTGATACGGACCCCGATCGTGTCGCCCGTGTCGGAGCTGAAGTCGGCATCGGGATCGCCTCCTTGCTCGAGATAGAGCGCGACCTTCCCGGGCACCGGAAAGCTGCCGACGACAACGCCGGTCGGATGGCCGTCCGCGTCGCGGATCGCCATTTCCTCTGTTGGCGCCAGGAGACGCCGCGGCACGATCACCGGATCGAGGACATTGAAGATCGAATTCGCCTCCAGCGTCGCCAGCACCTGTGCCGTCGCATAGATCGCGAAGGGCTGTCGTTCACGCAGGCTGAGCAGGCCGGCGATATGGTCCACGTCGGCATTGGTCAGCACCACCGCGCGGATAGGCGTCGAGCGCAACGGTGCGTCGGCCGCGGGCTGCAGCTCGGGCGCGCGCGCAATCTGCTGGCGGATGTCGGGCGATGCGTTGAAGAGAACCCAACCCGTCCCGTCCGCCGATGCGGCAATGGATGATTGGGTTCGCGAATGTACGCCGAACATCCCGCTGCGAGCCGCGCGGCTCAGGCGGTGATTGCAGTTCCATTGCGGAAAGCCGCCTCCGGCCGCCGATCCGATGATCTTCACGCGCATGGCAAATGCGTGCTCCGCGGCCAGTCTGACCGGCTTGTCGGCGTTAGACAGCTTTGTATCCGCGTTGTTTCCCGCTGCAAAGCCTGCGGCGGGGTGCATGCCCCTGCTGCCAGGGACATGCACCCTTGCGGCCTACTTCCTGGGAGGAATTTCAGCAGGCAGATACCGCGAAATTTCGAAGCCCGCAGCGACTTGGCACATGGTCGGTTTCTTCCAGCTCTTCTTCATGGCATTCTCCTCTTCTGCCAGCCCGAAGGGGCCGGTCATGTCATTGACGCCATTGCGGGCGGTGCAATGGCTCGTCCATCACTTCACAAATGGACAAATGAAACACTGGGTTCTCAAAACAACTAAAGAAAACTATCTGCCTCGAAGATCGGTTCCTTCCCTCCATCGCCGTTTTCGCGCCGATCGCGCTCACCCCGGCGCCGCCGTGATCGGGTTGTCATGTTCGTCGATCAGCGGCACGTTGTAGTCGAGCAGGAGCTTGTTGATCTCCGCCTGGTTCTCGCGGATCACCTTGTTGAGCATACGCTTCCATTCCTGGTCGGATGGACGCACGCCCATGGTGATGCGGTAGGACATGCGCGAACCGGTCTTTTCCTTGACCAGCGGAACGATCGTGACATTCGCGCCGAGCTGCCTTGCGTAGTAGCCTGCCATCGGCCCCCACAGGATCGCCGCGTCGATCTTGCCGGCAAGCATGTCCTTGAGCACGACTTCTCCCATCGACGGGGTGACGCGCGTATCGACGGCCAGCGGGTAGATCTTGGCCGTTCGCAAGAGCTTGTTGGCGGCCATGTTGGCGGTCGGCGGCGTGCGTTCGACGACGCCGATCCTCTTACCGGTGAGTTTCGGATCCTCGATCGTCTCGACACCCTCGAGGTCATCGCCCTTCGGGTGCACAAGCACGTATGAGGAGCGATAGTAGGCGTTGGTGTTCTGCACCAGCTCGTCGCCCTGGGCATAGCCCATGATGATGTCGCATCGGTTGGCGGCAAGCGTGTTGCGCACGAAGCCCATGACGGTCGGAAACCATGTGTAGGCGACCGACTTCCGCCCTGTCTTCCTGGCGACCAGCTCGGCCAGCTTGTTTTCGAATCCCTTACCGTTCTGGTCGGTGAAGGGCATGTTCGAAGGATCGGCGCAGACGCGCAGAATGTCGGGATCGACCAGCTCTCCCGCTGCGCCAAGGCCGGCGCCTTGCGCCCAGGCGGCCGATGGCAGCAAGGCGAGCGCGCCGAGCAGGGGCAGAACGAAACGTGGCTTCGATGCAACCCGGGCTGTCACGTCATCCCCCCATGCAGGATTTTTCGGCATCCTTGGCCGCTTGGGGTTTGTCCTCGTGCTTGGGCGGCCTCCCGCGCGGCGCGGCGCCGTCGGCGCGGGCGCGCAGATAGACGTAGAGGTCATCCAGGTAGCAATAGACGTTCTTGTTGTCGCCAAAGGCCGGCATGACATTCTCCTTGCCGTTGGCGGTGTTCTTGCGGCCCTGGGCGACGATCGAGAGGAAGGTAGGGTAGTCGATTGTCTTAAGGCTGTTCGCCAGGGCCGGGGCATAGGTCGAACCCATCCCGTCCTGTCCGTGGCAGACATGGCAGTCCGAGTGATAGCGGCGATAGCCGCTGAAGGTGTACCAATCCACCGTTCCGTTCTCGATCTTGTAGGTTGGATTTCCATCCGCATCCAAATATTTGCCGCCCTCGTCCTTCACCGCCTTGGCTTTGTCGGCGCTGTCCTCGGCCTGCGCTGAAGTCGGGGCGGCCAAAGGCAGAAGGGTCAGGGCGAGAACGGAAACTGCGATGCGGATGGACATTCAGACACTTCCTTATTTTGCCAAGGACGAAAGGTTGCCGTCGCGAAGCGGCGTTGACCGGTGTTCGGGTGTGCTGCAGATCGAGAGCCCGGCCGTTGCCTGCGGAATGATCCGGGCTCTCGATCTTTCAGCCTTCGGTCTTAAGGTTTTCCCGGGATATCAATCCGGAAGACCGAAGACGGTGAGCTGGCCGCCCAGCGTCGTGTAGTCGGCGAGTGCCGCGTAGCCACCGACCGCTCCGAGACCGGCCGTTCCGACGACCGCGGCCTGATCGCCCTGCGCGCGGCCCTGATCGACGGCGCCATGCCAAGCGGCGGCGTTGTCGGGTGACAGCAGTCCGCCGGCAAGGCCGATACCTGCCCATCCGCCGACACCGGACAGAACGGCGATGTACTGCTTGCCGTCATGCTCGAAGGGCGTGACGTTGCCGATGATGCCGGACGGGGTCTTGAACTTGTAAAGTTCCTTGCCGTGCTCATCGACTGCCTTGATGTAGCCTTCGAGGGTCCCGTAGAAGATGACGTCGCCAGCGGTCGCCAGAGCGCCCGACCACACCGAGAACTGCTCGGGCTTCGACCAGACGATCTCACCCTTGGCGGCATCCCAGGCAATGAAGTTGCCCATGTTGCCGTCACCGCCAGGCGCTGGATACATCGACACCGTGGCGCCCACATAAGGCTGGCCGGCCGTGTAGCTCACCTTATACGGCTCATAGTCCATGCAGACGTGGTTGGTCGGCACATAGAACAGCCCGGTCTTCGGCGAGTAGGCGGCCGGCTGCTGGTCCTTGGTTCCAAGCGCCGCCGGGCAGATACCCGTCGAGTTGGTGTCTTCGCCGTTCTGTTGCGTCGAATATTTCGCCACGACCTGCGGGCGGCCGTATTCCTTGCTGTTGGGGTCCATATTGACTTCGGTCGCCCAGTTCACCGCCGGGTCGTACTTCTTGGCGACGAGAAGTTCGCCGTTGGCGCGATCCATGGTGTAGGCGAAGCCGTTGCGGTCGAAATGCACCAGCACATCGTGCTTTTTGCCTTTGACCTCCATACCGTCGACGAGAATCATCTCGTTGATGCCGTCAAAGTCCCATTCGTCATGTGGGGTCATCTGGTAGACCCATTTGGCCACGCCGGTGTCGGCATCGCGGGCGAAGATGGTCATCGACCAGCGATTGTCTCCGGGGCGCTGGACCGGGTTCCAGGTCGAGGGATTGCCGGTGCCGTAGTAGACGAGGTTCAGCTTGGGATCGTAGGAATACCATCCCCAGGTCGTGCCGCCGCCCGTCTTCCACTGCTCGCCTTCCCAGGTATTCGTGCCGGAGTCCTTTCCCACCGGCTTGCCGAGCTGCGTGGTCTTCTCGGGATCGAGCAACGTGTCCGCATCCGGACCTTCCGAATAAGCCTTCCAGGCGAGCTTGCCATCCTTCAGATTGTAGGCGGCCAGCCAGCCGCGGACGCCGAATTCCGCGCCGGATACGCCAACGAGGACCTTGTCCTTGATGACCACCGGCGCCGATGTGCCGGACTCACCCTTGCCGCCGTCGGTCTGTTCGCCGTTCTTGACCGACCACACGACCTTGCCGGTCTTGGCATCGAGCGCAACGACGGTTGTGTCGGCCTGGTTGAGAATGATCTTGCCGTCTCCGTAGGCGACGCCGCGATTGACCGTGTCGCAGCACATGATCGGAATGACGTTGGTGTCTTGCTTGGGTTCGTACTTCCAGAGGATCTTCCCGTCATTGTCGAGATCGAGGGCGAAGACGGTGTTCGGGAATGGTGTGTGAACATACATCACGTTGCCGATGATCAGCGGTCCGCCCTCGTGGCCGCGCAGCACGCCGGTCGAGAAGGTCCATTTGACCTGCAGGTTCTTCACGTTTTCCTTGGTGATCTGCTTGAGCTTGGTATACCGGGTGTTGGCGTAGTCGCCAGTCTGCATCACCCAGTCTTTCGGATTTTCGGCCATCTTCACGAGGTCTTCGTTGGCTGACGCTGTATAGAGTGCGCTTAACGACAGTAGCGCGGCGGTTGTTGCGATGTAGGTGGCTTGAGTAAGTGCGCGCATCAAATTCCTCCCATGTTGACAACAAGAAATCGGCAATCAAGCTCGCAAGAGCTTGTTCAGGCGATTGGTATTGGGAAGTATTTCCGGCAGCTGTCACGACCTAAACTGCAAGTAGCAGAGGAACTTTCCTATCCTCTACCAAATCAGCCTAGCCTGCACCCGCCCGGTTGGCCTACGAAAGACTGCCGCCGCTCCCTTGTTACAGCGATGTCCTTGAAGCCGGAAACAGGGTAAGGCTATGTCATTGCAAAATGTCAGGCAAGGAAAAACCCCCGCCTGAATTGTGCGCTGCAGCATTTATCTAGTGCGGCGCAATATAAAATTGAGAGAAAAAAGACATTCAAAATTTCACCATGGTTAGAAGTTTAAAATCGAATGATTTCGTATGCAATATCTAATATGATCGTATTATAGGCGTGATAGACTTCTAAGTATATTTCTAAATATTCTTGTGCCTCATTTCGCTTGGTATCTCTGGTTGTCCGCATTGATCTGGCTATGAAAAAATACTCGCTAAGATGGGCGCTGGGACGAGCCGTGAAGCTGCTTTGGAGAGCTGCCGTCGGTGGGAAAGGCATTCCTCCTTTGGTCCTATACCGGGGCGGTGAGAACTTGACCGGGCTTGCGGCATGCCGCCAACTGGGCACGATGGTGCTGCCTCGCTGCAGCGCGCGCGGGCAATCGGAGGAATTTCTCATGGTCAGATATGTTGGATTTTCGATCCTTCCGCTCCTCTTTTCGCCGGCAATGGTCCTTGCAAACCCGGCCAGCGCCGCGGGGGACTACCCGACGGCGACGATTGTCGACTACGTGCTCGGCTGCATGCAGACGAACGGCCAGACGCGTCAGGCGCTGGAGAGTTGTTCATGCTCGATCGACGTCATCGCCTCGATCCTCCCTTACGACCATTATGAGAGGGCCGAGACCTTCAAGAGCCTGTCCCTGACGACAGGCGAGAATGCAGGTCTGTTCCGCGAAAGCGCGCCGGCGAAAGCCGCGCGGACGGAGCTGAAGCAGGCGCAGGCCGAAGCAGACGTGCGTTGCTTCTGAAGCATCCGGGAAAGTCCGCAGTGGTTTTCCGTCCGGAACTGCATGGACCGGGGCGGTCAGGCCACGCCCGGAAATTTCTGATGGAACGATCGCAAAAGGCCGTTCGTCGCCTCGGGGCCGCGGTGTTGCCGGGGCAGCCCTATGTCGAAAACGCCGAGCACGTGCGAGGGCCTCGGCGCAAGCACGATGATGCGGTCCGCCAGCGTTAGCGCCTCGGTCAGGTTGTGTGTCACCATCAGGGCGGTCGTGGGCCTGGCCGACCAGACGTCGAGAAGCAGGCGCCGGAGTTGCCCGGCGGTCCGTCCGTCGAGCGAGACGAAGGGCTCGTCGAGGAACAGCACCGCCGGCTCGGTCGCGAAGGCGCGCGCGAGCGCCGCCCTTCGCGCAAGGCCTAGCGAAAGCTCCGCCGGATAGAGCGAGCGCATGCCGGCGAGACCGAGCGTGTCGAACAGCGCGTCGAGATTTTTCGCGCGCAGGTCTTTCGGCAGCGCCAGCCTGACATTCTGTTCCACCGTGCGCCAGGGCAGCAGGGTGGGTTCCTGGAACACGGCGGCTATGCGGTTCGAGCCGCCTTCGGGCAGCTGGAAAGAACCGGAGAACTGCCTGTCGATCCCAAGCAGAATGCGCAGCGTCGTGGTCTTGCCGCAGCCCGATGGCCCGAGCAGGCAGGCGAATTCGCCTTGTTGGACCTCGAAGGAAAGGTTCTTCAGCGCCATGACCGAGACGCCCTGCGCGGACCTGAAGGTTTTTTCGGCGATGTCGACCCTAAGCGGAGCGGCGGCGCCAACGGGTTGCATGTCGTTCAACGGGCTGCACCAGAAGAAGTTCGATCACGAGCATCACCGCCACGAATGCCAGCGTGTAGGCGAGAATGGCGGCGACGTCGAAAAGCTGGAAATAGAGGTGGATCTGGAAGCCCACGCCGTTGGAGCGGCCGAGCAGTTCGACCACCAGAACGATCTTCCAGATGAGAGCGATACCGGAGCGCGAGGCCGCGGCCAGATAGGGCTGCAATTGCGGCAGCAGGATATGGCGAAGGCGGTCGAGGGGACCGAAGCGGTAGACGGCCGCCATTTCGGCGTAACTCGGGTCCAGCGCCCTGGCGCCCTCGCGCATGGTCACCACGACATTCGGGATCTTGTTCACGGCGACCGCGCCTATCGCCGCCGCCTCGTTGAGGCCGAACCAGATATAGGCCAGCACGATGACCACCAGCGCGGGGATGTTGAGGAACAGGATGACCCAGGGGTTGAAGAACCGGTCCGCGCGGCGGTAGCTGCCGAGGAGGATGCCGATCGCCGATCCGACGATCATCGCGACGAGATACGCCGCGGCGACCCGGCCCAGCGTTGCGCCGAGGTGGTAGAAAAGGTCGCCGCTCGCCGCCTCTCTCAGCAACACCTGCCAGACCTCACCTGGTCCCGGAAAGGCGGGACTCGGCCAGGTATTCGCCGCCAGGCTCCACAGCAGGCCAAGCCCGAGCAAGGAGACTGTCACCGTCAGCGCGGGCATCAGCGTCGCAGCGGAGCCGGAACGGCTGGAGATGCCGGCCGCTTCGCCGAGCGTGCGATCGCCGCCGTCTCTTGCGGTCATTGCGGCGGCTCCCGCCAGAATGTGCCGGGCGCCATCTCCGGCGCGCTGCCGACCAGCTTTTCGCCGCCGATTCGGGCCAGCACCCGATAGAGCCTGCCGGCATCGGCCGCCTCCTCGGCGACCGGCCGCCTGGGGATGCCCTCGCGGTAGCGGTCGCGCAGCTTGGCCAGCTCCTTGCCGTCGGCGCGGATGACCGGCGCGAGGCGCAGCCACTCTTCGTCGGACCTTGCCAGCAGATCCTTGGCCTGCGCGGAAGCCTTGAGGAAGCCGCGGACGGCTTGCGGATTATCGTTCGCCCATTTGTCGTGGAAGACATAGCCAAGCGCGGATACCGGACCCGATGCTCCGAGCGCCATCTGCGCGTCGCCGGCGCCGATCAGCCGACGAAAGCCGTCGGCCTCGAGCCTGGCGCAGAAGTGCCAGAAATTGAGCGCCGCATCGAGTTCGCCCTGAATGGCCTTTTGCGAAATCAGCGGCGGCGCGCCAAAGACGACATCGCTGACCGCCGGCAGGTCGATGCCGTGATCGCGCCTGGCCAGCGCCTGTATCAGCAGCCAGCTCTTGTCGATGGCCCCGCCGGCGACGCCGATCTTCTTTCCCTTGAGGTCGGCGATCGTGCGGATCGGCGATGCGTCCTTCACCATGATCGCCCCGACGGCGGTCGAATAGGGGGCCAATGTCACGTCGCCGCCCTCCGAGCGCTGGCGCGAGACCCACAGCCAATCGGTCACGATCATGTCGATCGCGCCTGCCAGCATCGCCACATTGGTCGCATCCTCCCCAGCGAAATTGATGACGTCCAGATCGATCCCGTTGGTGACGTCGAACTTGTGCTGCTTCAGCGTATCAAGCTCCCAGCTCACCGTGCCGAACTTCAGCACGCCGATGCGAAGCTTTGACGCGGCGGAGGCGTCAACGGCGTGTGAGCCGACAATCGCCGCCGTTCCAAGAGCCGCCAGACGGAGCGCTTCCCGCCGCGAAATCATGATGCGTCCTCCCGGGACTGCAACAAAACAGGGGCGCCGGTCAGATTGCCCGGTCCTTCGTCGGGAAAGCGCATTTCCAGCGCCTGACCTTCAAGGCCGGGTGTTCCTGCGACCATTTCGCGATTTCGCTGGGCGCCAGCATCATGCATTGGAACAGGGAGCCGCGGCTTTCAAAATAGAGATGCTCGTCTCGGCAATCGCCGGGATTGGCACTCAGGCAAACCGTCAATATGAGGTCGACCATATTCATTCAGCACCTCTTGCGCGCGCGAAGACGCCCGCTCTGGCGAAATGCCGCCGCCCCCATTGCCTGGGCAAATCTCAGCCTGGATGAAACCAGCCTGACCGGTGTCCCGAGGTGCCCTTGGGAATCCAGAACGGCCTGAAGCTACGCGCTCGCCCCAGGACCGTCAACAAAGTCGAAAGTACAGGATGGGCTCTCTCGGATGCGGCAGTCTGGACCTTCGTATGATTGACTTCCGCCATCCGCCGGTTAGCTTTTTGCTCGTGCCGGGGATTTGACGATTAATGAGGAATTGCCATGCGCGCTATCGCATTTTTCGCCGCCATATTCCTGGTTACTTTCATTACGGACCAATCCTACGCACAGGATGCGGCGGCAGGCGAGAAGGTCTTCACCAAATGCAAGGTCTGCCACGTCGCGGACAAGGACCAGAACAAGGTCGGTCCGTCGTTGAACGGCGTCATCGGCCGCACGGCCGGCACGCACCCGGGATTCAGCTATTCCCAGGCCATGGTCGCGGCCGGAAAGTCCGGCGTCAAATGGGACGAGCCGACGCTGACGACCTATCTCCATGATCCAAAGGCCATGGTGAAAGGCACGAAGATGGCGTTTGCAGGCCTCAAGGACGACAAGGACGTGGCCAACGTCATCGCCTATCTCAAGCAATTCTCGAAGTGACGGCCTAGAGCGGTTCAGCGTTGATAGAATCGCCGAGCCGCTCTACGCGGCGTCACGCAGCCTCCGCATGGCGGAAGGCAGATCGAGCAAGCTGTCGCATACGAGGTCCGCGCCCAGTTCCTCGACGGGGACATGGGTGTAGCCGCCGCGCAGCAGAACGACCGGCATGCCGGCCGCGCGCGCGGCGCCGACGTCGCTGATGCTGTCTCCAACCATCAGCGCCTCGTATGGTTCGACGCCAAGCTGGTCGAGCGCCAGAAGCAGAGCGTCAGGCGCCGGTTTCAGGTTTGTCACGGCATCTCCGCCGACGATCGCGCCGAGATATTCCGTCAAGTGGAAATGCAGCAGGATTTCGCGCGTCGCCAATTGCGGCTTGTTGGTGGCAACGCCCATGGCCGTTCCGTTCAGATGGAAGTGGGTGAGAACTTCCCTGACGCCAGGCATCAGCTTCGTCAGCCCAGTCAGATGTCTGCGGTAGATCGGCGCCATGTCGCGATTGGCTTCCTCGAGAACGCTGCCGGCAAGCGGCGACCCCGAGGCGGCGAAAGCCCGCTCGACCAATTTCATGACACCGCCGCCGATCATCGCCCTGACCCGATCCACGCTGAGCGGCGGCAGATCGCGGCCGGCCAGCAGCTCGTTCACAGCCGCCGCGATGTCGGGCGCCGAATCGATCAGCGTGCCGTCGAGATCGAACAGGATCGCCCTTGGCGACCCAAAGGGCTTGCTTGCGCCTTTCATGCGGCCTCCTTCCATTTGATCGAGCAGCCGATCGAAGCGATCTGGTCGCGCGGTCCGTTACCGGTTCGGGCAACCTGCTTCATCGCCTCCAGCAGATCGCGTCTCAGTCCAGGCTGTCCGGCCTCGCGTCGCGATGCATCCAGCCGGCCGCGATATTGCAGCGTCAGCTCGCCGTTGAGGCCGAAGAAATCCGGGGTGCACACGGCGCCATAGGCGCGCGCCACCGCCTGCGACTCGTCATGGAGATACGGGAAGGTGAAGGCGTTCGCCCTGGCGAAGAGCTTCATGTTGTCGAAGCCATCGTCAGGATAGGCGTCGGCATCGTTGGCGTTGACCGCAACAAAGCCGATACCCTCGGCCTTGAGGTCGTCGGCGTCGCGCACGATGCGCGAAATCACCGCCTTCACATAGGGGCAGTGATTGCAGATGAAGGCGACGACCAGCCCGTTGGGTCCGGCCTGGCCGAAGATCGAATGCGATCTGCCGTCGATGCCGGGCAAGACGGCGTCGACGCCTTGCCAGCCGAAATCGCAGACCGGTGGGATTGCCGCCATGTCATCCTCCGCAAGTGGTTCACGCGGCTCGCCGGACCGCTCCGTCGGCCGCCTGTCTGATCGCGCCAATATTGGCGCGATAGGCGGCCTCGGCGCCACCCTTGAAAACGGCGGAGCCGGCGACGAGCACATTGGCGCCGGCCGCGGTAACAAGGGGAGCCGTCTCGGGCGTGACGCCGCCGTCGATCTCGATGTCGATCGGACGCTGGCCGACGAGCGCCTTGACACGCCTGACCTTGTCGATGACCGCCGAAATGAAGGCCTGACCGCCGAAACCCGGATTGACGGTCATCAAAAGCACTAGGTCGAGCCGGTCGAGGACATATTCGATGACGCTTTCCGGCGTCGACGGGTTGAGCGACACGCCGGCCTTTTTGCCGAGGTTCCTGATCGCCTGCAGCGAGCGGTCGAGATGCGGCCCGGCCTCGGCGTGCACCGTGATGATGTCGCAACCGGCGTCGGCGAAGGCGGCGAGATAGGGATCGGCCGGCGCGATCATCAGATGACAGTCGAAGATCTTGTCGGTTCGATCGCGGATCGCCTTGATCACCGGCGGGCCGAAGGTGATGTTGGGCACGAAATGTCCGTCCATAACGTCGAGATGGATCCAGTCGGCGCCCGCCCGCGCGACCGCTTCGATCTCGTCGCCGAGCCGCGAGAAATCCGACGACAGAACGGAAGGGGCGATGATGGTCTTTGCGGTCATTTGCCTTCTCCTTCCCCGGGCTTCACTGCGAACACCCGGCTGGCGGTGATGTCCTCGGCGGAGATCGTCGACAGCGCCTTGGCGTCGAGCGGTTCCCTAGCGCTCTCGAACAGGCGGTTGGCCTGCCGCAGCCGTGTCCGGTCGAGCGCGTTGCGGATCGAGCGGGCATTGGCGAAATGCGGTTGTGCGCGGCGGCGCGCGATGTAGTCGGCCATTGCGGCGGTTGCCTCGGTGTCGAACAGGTAGTTTTGCTTTTCGAGCATTTGTTCCGCGATCCTGAGAAGCTCGTCGTCGGAATAATCGGGAAAGTCGATGTGGTGGGCAACGCGTGAACGGAATCCCGGATTGCTTTCGAAGAAGCGATCCATGCGCTGCGCATAGCCGGCGAGGACGACGACGAGATCGTCGCGCTGGTTCTCCATCACCTGCAGCAGGATCTCGATCGCTTCCTGGCCGTAATCCCGTTCGTTCTCAGGGCGATAGAGATAATAGGCCTCGTCGATGAACAGGACGCCGCCCATCGCCTTCTTCAGGATCTCCTTGGTCTTGGGGGCCGTATGGCCGATATACTGGCCGACCAGATCGTCGCGGGTAACCGAAACCAGATGGCCCTTGCGGATATAGCCCAGGCGATGCAGCAGGTCGGCCATGCGCAGCGCGACGGTCGTCTTGCCGGTGCCCGGATTGCCGGTGAAGCTCATATGCAGCGTCGGCGTTTCGTGCGCGAGGCCCATGCGGCGGCGGGCCCGCTCGACCAGCAGGAGCGCCGCCGTCTCGCGGATGCGTCGCTTGACCGGGGCGAGCCCGATCAGATCGCGGTCGAGCTCGGCCAGGACGTCCTTGACGCCGGACGTTTCGAATTCCTCGCGCAGATCGATCGCCGCCGGGGCGGCGGCTTGCGGCACTTGCGTTTCGGCTAAGGCTGGCGCCGGCATGGTATTTTCCTCCTGTCGCGATGATTAGCCGTATCTCGCCCCGGCCGGCCTGTCGGCGGCGTAGGGCCTGGTGGTGTAGCGGATCATGCGGCCCGCGGTTTCCTGCCTGTCGAGTCGGTAGCCGGGTTCCTCGTCCGGGCGGTTCACGATGAAGGAGAGCTTCACCGATTCCCAGCCCTGCGAGGAATCGAAGGCGACGACGCGGATATAGCGATCGCCATAGAGCTTGCGGCATGCGTTGAGCTCCATCATCAGCGCCGCCGCGTCCGGATTGTCGAACATCGGGTGGCCCCACATGTCCCAATAGGTGTTGCGCGGGTGCGGGTCGTCGGTGAACTCGAGGCTGACGGCCCATTTGTTGTCGATGCAATACTGCACCTGCGCGCGGATCTGATCGTCGGTCAGGTCGGGCAGGAAGGAAAAGGCCCCTTGGGTTATGCGCATTGTCTGTCTCCTTATTCGGCGGCTGTTGCCACCGGAACGAAGTCCGGCGTGTCGGTCGAGGCGTAGTTGAATGTCACGTCCTTCCAGACGTCGAGAGCCTGTCGCAGAGGCAGGCATGAGCGGGCGGCGCGCTCGAGGATCTCAGGCCCTTCCCGCAGGTAGTCGCGACCCTCGTTGCGGGCGAGGATCATCGCTTCGAGAGCTACCCTGTTGGCGGTGGCGCCGGCCGCGATCCCCATCGGATGGCCGATCGTGCCGCCGCCGAACTGGAGCACGACATCCTCGCCGAGCAGGTCGATGAGCTGATGCATCTGGCCGGCATGGATGCCGCCCGACGCCACCGGCATCAGCTTGTTGAGCGAGGCCCAGTGCTGGTCGAAGAAGATGCCGTTCTCCAGCCGCATCGGGTTATGGTCCTCGCGGCAGATGTCGTAGTAGCCCCTTGTCGTCGCCGGATCGCCTTCCAGCTTGCCGACGACGGTGCCGGCATGGATGTGATCGACGCCGGCAAGCCGCATCCATTTGGCGATGACGCGGAAGGAAACGCCGTGCGACTTCTGCCGCGTGTAGGTCGAGTGCCCGGCGCGATGCAGGTGCAGAATCATGTCGTTCCTGCGCGCCCACTTCGCCATCGACTGGATCGCCGTGTAGCCGATCACGAGGTCGATCATGACGATGTTGGAGCCGAGCTCCCTGGCGAAGTCGGCCCGTTCGTACATGTCCTCCATGGTGGCCGCGGTGACGTTGAGATAGGTCCCCTTGATCTCGCCGGTCTCGGCCTGCGCCTTGTTGACCGCCTCCATGCAGTAGAGGAACCGCTCACGCCAATGCATGAAGGGCTGCGAGTTGATGTTTTCGTCGTCCTTGGTGAAATCGAGCCCGCCTTTCAGCGCCTCGTAGACGACACGGCCGTAATTGCGGCCGGAAAGGCCGAGCTTCGGCTTGACGGTGGCGCCGAGCAGCGGGCGGCCGAACTTGTCGAGGCGCTCGCGCTCGACGACGATGCCGGTCGCCGGACCCTGGAAGGTCTTCACATAGGCGACGGGAAAACGCATGTCCTCCAGCCGCAATGCCTTCAACGGCTTGAAGCCGAAGACGTTGCCGATGATCGATGCCGAAAGATTGGCGATCGAACCCGGCTCGAACAGGTCGAGATCGTAGGCGATATAGGCGAAGTACTGTCCGGGCGCGTTCGGCACGGGGTCGACCCGATAAGCCTTGGCGCGGTATTTTTCGCTCGCCGTCAGCCGGTCCGTCCAGACCACAGTCCAGGTTGCGGTCGAGGATTCGCCGGCGACTGCCGCGGCGGCCTCAATCGGGTCGACGCCGTCCTGCGGCGTGATCCTGAACACCGAGATTATGTCGGTGTCCTTGGGCTCGTAGTCGGGCTCCCAATAGCCCATCTTCTTGTATTCCATCACACCGGATCTGTAGCGGTCCTTGCCGGTCACGGTCTCGGATTTGTTGGGCATGAGTCTGGTCCTTTCCTTGCTTGGCGGACCGCCGCTCAGGCGGCTTTCGCGGTTGCGATCTGCGGGTCGAGCTTTCCCGCGGCGTAGCGCTTGGCCATCTCGTCCATGGCGACGACCTTGATCTTCGAGGCGTTGCCCGCGGTGCCGAAGCGTTCGAAGCGATCGCGGCAGAGGTCGCGCAAGGCGTCCATGGCGGGCTTCAGGAATTTTCGCGGATCGAATTCACGCGGATCCTGCGTCGCGACGCGGCGGAACTGCCCGGCCATGGCCATGCGGCAATCGGTGTCGATGTTGACCTTGCGCACGCCGTAGCGGATGCCGCGCTCGATCTCCTCGACCGGAACGCCGAAGGTCTGGGGCATCTCGCCACCGTACTTGTTAATAATGTCCTGCAGCTCCTGCGGCACGGAGGACGAACCGTGCATGACCAGATGCGTGTTAGGCAGCTTCTCGTGGATCGCCTCGATCACCTGCATGGCCAGGATGTCGCCGTCCGGCTTGCGCGTGAACTTGTAGGCGCCGTGGGAGGTGCCGCAGGCGATGGCGAGCGCATCGACGCGAGTGGCGGTCACGAAGTCGACCGCCTGATCGGGATCGGTCAGGAGCTGGTCGTGCGACAGCGCGCCCTCCGCTCCGTGACCGTCCTCCGCTTCGCCCTGGCCGGTTTCCAGTGAGCCGAGCACGCCGAGCTCGCCTTCGACGGAAGCGCCGACCCAATGCGCCATGCGCGCGACGCGTTCGGTGATGGCGACGTTGTAGTCGTAGCTCGCCGGGGTCTTGGCGTCCGCCATCAACGACCCGTCCATCATCACCGAGGTGAAGCCGTGGCGGATCGCCGAAAGGCAGGTGGCTTCGTTGTTGCCGTGATCCTGATGGATGCACAGCGGAATGGCCGGATGGATCTCGGTCAACGCCTCCATCATCCTGGACAGCATGATGTCGTTGGCATAGGAGCGGGCGCCGCGCGAAGCCTGGATGATCACCGGCGCGTCGCAGGCCCTGGCCGCCTCCATGATGGCGAGGCCCTGTTCCATGTTGTTGATGTTGAATGCCGGCACGCCGTAACCGTGCTCGGCGGCATGGTCAAGAAGCTGGCGAAGGGTGATGCGGGCCATTGTCGGTCCTCCTAGATGATGAGTTTCAGCGCCGCCGCGGCGACGGCTTCGGGTGTGATGCCGAAATGCCGATACAGGTCAGGGGCGGGGGCACTGGCGCCGAAGCCGGTCATGCCGACAAAAGCGCCCGTGTCGCCGATCCAGCGGTCCCAGCCGAGACGGGCGGCCGCCTCGATGGCGACGCGCGGCGCCGAGCCGAGGACGGACTTGCGGTAGTCGGCTTCCTGTTCCTCGAACAATTCCCAGCACGGCATCGAGACGACCGCGGCGGCGACGCCGTGCTGGGTTTCCAGCCGTTCGGCGGCGGCAACGGCGATCTCGACCTCCGAGCCGGTGGCGATCAGCGTCACGGCGCGGTGCGCGGATGGCTCGCGCAAGACGTAAGCGCCGCGGCCGGACCGGTTCCCGTGGCCATGTGCCTGGCGCAGCATCGGCAGGTTCTGGCGCGAGAGCACGAGCACGCTCGGCCGCTTCCCGCTCTTCAGCGCCAGTTCCCAGCACTCCGCCGTTTCGATGATGTCGGCCGGGCGGAAGACGTTGAGGTTCGGCGTCGCCCGCAGCATCGCCAGGTGCTCGACGGGCTGATGGGTCGGTCCGTCCTCGCCGAGGCCGATGGAATCGTGCGTCATCACATAGACGACGCGCTGGTTCATGAGCGCCGAGAGCCGCATCGCGCCGCGAGCATAATCGGCGAAGCACAGGAAGGTGCCGCCATAAGGTAGGAACCCGCCATGCAGGGCGATGCCGTTCATGGCCGCGGCCATGCCGTGCTCGCGAATGCCGTAATGAATATAGCGGCCTGCATAGTCGCCCGGCGCTATGCGATCCATGCCTTTGGTGATCGTCAGGTTCGAATGGGTCAGATCGGCGGAGCCGCCGACCGTCAGCTCGGTTGCGCCGTTGATCGCGGCGAGCGCCATTTCGGAGGCCTTGCGCGTCGCGACCTTGGTCGCCTTCTCGACATGCTCCGCGCGGAAGGCGTTCAGCGCTTCGAAGACCGCATCGGGCAGCTTGCCGGAAAGCGCGCGCTCGAAGTCTTCGCGGCGCGCCGAGGCGGCAAGCCGCCGCTCCCAGGCGCGCCGCGCCGCCTGGCCGCGTTCGGCGATCTCGCGCCAGGCCGAAAGGATGCCGTGCGGCACCTCGAACGGCGCGTGGGCCCAGCCGATGTTTTCGCGCGTCGCGGCGATCTCCGCATCGCCCAGCGGCGCGCCATGCGTCTTTTCCGAACCCCCAAGATTGGGCGCGCCCTTGCCGATCACCGTACGGCAGGCGATCAGGGATGGCCGATCCGAATGCTGTGCTGCCTCGATCGCCGTAGCGACGGCTTCCATGTCGTGGCCGTCCACCGACTGCACATGCCATCCGGCGGCTTTGAACCGGGCCGGCTGATCCATCGATGTCGAAAGCGAGGTCGGTCCGTCGATGGAGATCGCGTTGTCGTCCCAAAGCACGATCAGGCGGGAGAGCTTCAGGTGACCCGCGAGGTCGATCGCCTCGTGGCTAATGCCTTCCTGCAGGCAGCCGTCGCCGGCGATCACATAGGTGTAGTGGTCGACGAGATCGGCGCCGTGGCGGGCGGCCAGCATGCGCTCGGCCAGCGCTATGCCGACAGCGGTCGAAATGCCTTGCCCGAGGGGACCGGTGGTCGTCTCGATACCAAGCGCGTGGCCATGCTCCGGATGCCCGGCAGTACGGCTGCCCAACTGACGGAACCGTTGCAACTCCTCGATCGGCATGTCCTGGTAGCCGAGCAGGTAATGCAGGGCATATTGCAGCATCGAGCCGTGTCCGGCCGAAAGCACGAACCGGTCGCGATCGGGCCAATCCGGCGCCGTCGGATCGATGGCGATGAAGCGGCTGAACAATACCGTCGCGACATCGGCCATGCCCATCGGCATGCCCGGATGTCCGGAACTGGCCTTCTGCACGCTGTCCATGGCCAGTGCGCGGATGGCGTTCGCCATGTCGCGCTCGGACACTGCGGCGGTGGACTTTAGTGCTGCCAGGGTGGTCATGGCATCCTCCTCACGACACACGTTTCTTGCGTTCGATCAATTGCAGGATGAGCGGCGTCAGGATCAGCTGCATGGCAAGGTCGAGCTTGTTGCCCGGCACCACTATGGAATTCGGCCGCGACATGAAGGAGTCGTGGATCATTGAAAGCAGGTAAGGGAAATCGATGCCGCGGGGATTGGCGAAGCGGATCACCAGCATCGATTCGTCGGGGGTCGGGATCCAGCGCGCGATGAACGGGTTCGACGTGTCGACGATCGGCACGCGCTGGAAATTGATCGCGGTCTGCGAGAATTGCGGAACGATGTAGCGGACATAGTCCGGCATGCGGCGCAGGATCACGTCCATCACCGCCTCGGTCGAATAGCCGCGCGTGGCGCGGTCGCGATGGATCTTCTGGATCCATTCGAGATTTATGACCGGCACCACGCCGATCTTGAGGTCCGCATGCCTGGCCAGATTGATCTTTTCGGTGACGACGCAGCCATGCAGGCCTTCGTAGAAGAGCAGGTCGCTCGGCGCGAATTCGCGCCATTCGGTGAAATGGCCGGGCGGTGTGCCGTACTGTTTCTCCTCGTCCTCGTCATGGATGTAGGTGCGGGTCTTCCCGCTTCCCCGGCGGCCATATTCCTCGAAAACCTCCTCGAGGATATCGAGCTCGTTGGCCTCGGCATGGAAGTGGGTGAAGTTCGGGTTGCCTGCCTTTTCCTGCTTGGCGACCTCCACCTTCATCGCGGCGCGATCGTAGCGATGAAAGGCGTCGCCTTCGATGAAGGCAGCCTCGATGTTCTCGCGCCGGAAGATCATCTCGAAGATGCGCTTGACCGAGGTCGTGCCCGCGCCCGACGACCCGGTGATGGTGATGATGGGGTGCTTCGCCGACATGTTCCGCTCAGGCCCTGAAGAGTCCGCGGCGGCTGAACAGCGGCGCACGCTCGCCGATGGCGCTGGGTTCGGTGTGGTAGCGGGCGATCCGCGCGACTTCCCGCGCGGATCCGAAGACCACGGGTACGCGCTGGTGCAGGCTCTCGGGTTCGATTTCCAGGATGCGGGTGATCGCATCGGTCGCGGCACCGGCCGCCTGTTCGATCAGATAGGCAATCGGATTGGCCTCATAGACCAGCCGAAGCCGTCCCTGGCTGTAACCCCGGCGTTGGTCGCCGGGATACAGAAACACGCCGCCGCGCATCAATATGCGGTAGCATTCGGCAACCAAAGAGGCGATCCAGCGCATGTTGAAATCCTTCTCCCGTGGGCCTTCGGTGCCTTCCAGGCAGTCATCGACATAGAGGCGCACCGCCTCGTCCCAGTGGCGGTAGTTGGCGGCGTTTATGGCGAACTCCTGGGTCCGCTCCGGAATGATCCGGCTTTCGTAGGCCTGGACGAAGGTGCCTAGCCTGGTCGAATGCACGAAGACGTGCGTGCCGCTGCCGAGCGACAGAACGAGCGCCAACTGCGGCCCGTAGATAAAGAAGCCGGCGCCCAGCATGTTCGCGCCTGCCTGCAAAAAGGAGGCGGCCGGATCGGCGTCCGGCGCGCCAGTTGCAGGGAGGAGCGAGAAAATCGTTCCGACCGACACGTTGGTGTCGATGTTGGAGGAGCCGTCCAGCGGGTCGATGGCGACGGCGAGGGGGGCTTGCCTGTCGAGCAGGACCGGCTGCTCCAGCTCCTCGGAGGCATAGAGCGCGACCGGGGCGCGACGCATGGCGTCGAGGAAGATATCGTCGGCGAAGACGTCGAGATCCTTCTGGACATCGCCGTCGGCATTGGCGCCGCGGGTCCCGGCAAAAGCGGCGCCGAGCGCTCCCTGGTTGATGGCATTGCGGACCTTGGTAGCCGCCTGCGTGAACTGACGGACGGTGGCGACGACCGCGGATCGGCGTTTGTCCGGCAGGTCGCCGAGATAGGAGTTCAGAAAAGCGTCGAGCGTTGCCGCTGGCATCGTAACCTCCCGGTCCGGCGTATTTCCCAGGCGCCGGATGGAGAGATGAAACCAAACGGTCCAAGATAAGTAAAATTCAATAACTTTACCTTGATGCTAAAAATAATTTAGTATGCTGCATGAGGACTCTCACGCTCAAGCAATTCAAGACCGTCCAAGCCATCGTTAGCCACGGGAAAATCGTGAGCGCGGCCAAGGTGTTAGGCCTCTCTCCTCCAGCGGTTACGATCCAGTTGCGACAAGTGGAGGAGGAGTTCCAGCTGGCCTTGTTCGACCGGACGTCGGACGGCATGCGTCCTACTACCGCAGGGCTGGCCTTCGTCGAGGCGGCGCAGGCCATCGAGGAGCGGCTGCGCATGCTTGAAGACGAGATGGACGCCATCAAGGGCGTGCGCGCCGGCAGCCTGAGGCTCGGCGTCGTCTCCACCGCCAAATATTTCGCGCCGCGGCTGATGGCCGGCTTCATGAAGGGACATCCCGACATCGACATGCGGCTTGCCATCGGCAATAGAGCCGAAACGATCGACAGGCTGAAGAATCACGACATCGACATCGCGCTGATGGGCCGTCCCCCCAAGGAAGTTTCGGTGCGCGCTTCGGTCTTCGGCGACCATCCGCTGGTCATCATCGCGCCGCCCGAACACAAGCTGGTTTCGGCACGCGACATTTCCAAGGAAAGGATCGCCGAGGAGCATTTCCTGATCCGCGAGCCAGGCTCGGGCACGCGCATCTCGCTGGAGATATTCTTGAGCGACGTGCCTGGCCGGATCGACGATCTCGGCGTCGAGATGGGGTCGAACGAGACGATCAAGCAGGCGGTGATGGCAGGTCTCGGCATTGCCTTCATCTCCGCCCACACCATCGCCGCGGAAACGGAAGCCGGTAGGCTCGTCATTCTCGATGTGGCTGGTATGCCGATCCGCCGGCAATGGTTTTCGGTGATGCGCACCGATCACGTGATCTCGCCCGCGATGGCAACCTTCAACGATTTCCTGATGCGCAAGGGCGCGACTTACCTGCCTTTGTTCGGCAAACTGTATCCACATGCCGAAGCGGATGAAGCAGCGCCGACACGGCAAGCGAGAACGCCTGCAAGGCGGCCCAAGTGAAACGCCTGACATATCGGCTGTCGGGGATCGTGCGAAAAGGTTGGGGAAGGGCGTGAGCAATGGGTCATCGCCATGGTGGTCGGCAGGCCTGCATGGCATATTGCTAATGGAAGGGTAGGGCAGCAATTCACACAAGGCGGAAGGGCAGCCAAACCTGCAGGCAAATCGCATGCGTCCCGGCGTGGGGTTCGGGATTTCGAAGGGGAAGGGGCAATGCTTTATACAATCGTGATGATGGTCTGCATGACGACCGTGCCGCAGACCTGTGAGCAACGCGAGGAAATAGCGGACGGCCTGGCCATGAATCCCGGAGTGGCCTTCATGCAGGCACAGCCGCTGGTCGCGCATTGGCTGGACACACATCCCGGCTATTTCGTGCAGCGCTGGCGCGTGCTGCCCGGCCGGAGCAGCTAGAGCAATTCCAGGAAGAGTTATTTCTTCGCGGCAAGCGTCTCCGAGACGGTCTTGGCCAGTTGGTAAAGCCGCTGCTCGATTATCGTCGGCACGTCGCAGACGTAGGTTAGTGATTGCGTGCGCTCCGTGAAGATCCGCGTCGCGAAATTCAGCTGGTCGGTCCGCCGCTCGACCTCGTCCTGATCCGCGCCGGGCTTTGCTCGCAACGCATCGACGTCGGACGCTTGCTTGCGCAAGTCGGCGGCCATTTCGAGCTGCCTGTGGGCATAACGGGAAATGCCGGAGATGACGTGCGAACGCTCGGCGTCCATGTGGTCGAACATGCCCTGCACGAGCATCGCCATTTTCGGCGCAAGCTGCTCGGCCGGAAGCGATGCCGCAAAATCCCTGATCTCCTTCTGAGCGTCGCCGAGCGGCAGCCGCCGCGCCGAGACGTCCTCGACAAGGGCGGAGACCGATGAGTCGTTTGACCAGTCCTTGGCCGACGGCGGAAGGTCCGGCCCGTTCCAGACCTGGCCGAGCGACAATTGCGGCACCTTGCGCTGGACGCAGGGCCAGCCCGGATCGGCGGTCGCCGCCCCGGCATTCGCGCCCGGCGCTAGCATGGCGACCACAACCAGGCTGCGAGCAAGCATTCCCGTCATCAGGCATTTCCTCCCGTATCCTGCTTGCGGGTCATCAGGCCGCGCGAGGGGTCGTAGGCGATGATGGCTCCGGCCAGAAACAGCAGCGTGCATCCGGCGACGACGCCCAGCGACACCCAATCGACCTGCCCGTAAAAGGCGAAGCGGATGAGTTCGACCGCGTAGGTGAACGGATTGACGATGCAGATCTTGTAGAGGAGAGGGCTGGCTTCCTGGATGCGCCACAACGGATACAAGGCGGGTGAGGCGAAATAGCCAGGGAATATGACGAAGTTCATGATGCCGGCAAAGTTTTCGAGTTGCTTGATCACAGAGGACAAAAGCATCCCGAGGGCGCAAAGCATCATGCCCGACAGAAACAGCGCCGGCAGCACGAACAGGTAGCCAAGGGGCGGCGCCTTGACGCCCCAGAACCAGGCCACGATCAGGAACGCGTAGACCTGCGCGATCGATACGGCGACGCCGGCGAGCATCTTGGACACCAACAGAAACCAGCGCGGAAACGGGCTGACAAGCAGGGTGCGCATATTGCCCATCTCGCGGTCGTAGACCATCGACAGCGAAGACTGCATGCCTGAGAACAGAAGGATCATGCCGCACAGGCCGGGCGTGATGTAGACCTCGTAAAGGACGTAGGTTTTATAGGGCGGTATGATCGAGACGCCGAGCACCTGGCGAAAGCCGGCGGCGAAGATGAACAGCCAGACGAGCGGCCTGACCAGCGAGGAGATGAAGCGCTCGCGTTGATGCAGGAAACGCAGGCACTCGCGCAGGACGATGCCCTTGAGGCAGACGAGATAGTGGCGCAGACCGAACGCGTCCGACCTCACCGGCGTGACGGAGGCGACCTTTTGCGGCGTCGCGGACGTGCTCATGGCGAAATCTCCGCAATGCCGGTCGTCTCGCTGCGGTTGAACTTCGAGAAGGCGTCGCGGATCGAACCGGCGCCGCTGGCCTGGATGAGATCGGACACCGTGCCGCTGGCGACAAGGTTGCCCTGTCGCAGCACGACGGCATGGTCGCTGTCGTCGACTTCGTCGATCAGGTGCGTGGCCCACAGAACGCCGATGCCTTCGGTTTCGACGAGCCTGCGGATGGTGGCCAGGATGCCGGCGCGCGACTGGACGTCGAGACCGACGGTCGCCTCGTCGAGCAGCAGCAGGGAGGGGCGGTGGAGCAGCGCCCTGGCGATTTCGATCCGTCGCATCTGGCCGCCGGAGAGAGAACGGGCCTTGTCATGCTCGCGGCCCCGCATGTCGACCGTTTCGAGCAGGGCGGCGATGCGCTGCCGGGCTTCGCCGCCGCCGATACCGTGCAGCGAGGCGTGGTAGGAGAGGTTCTGGTACACGCTGAGATCGAGGTCGAGCGTACGTGCCTGGAATACGATGCCGACACATCTGAGCGCTTCGCCGGAAGCGCGGCGGATGTCATGGCCGAAGATGCGGATCGATCCATGGCGGGTGTCGTAAAGGTGGCTGATCAGCGAGAACAAGGTTGTCTTGCCCGCCCCGTTGAGGCCGAGCAGCACCGTGAAGGTCGCCGGGGCGATCGAGAAGGACACGTTGTTCAGCGCCCGCTTGGGACCGTAGGAATGGCTGACGCCGACGACGTCGAGCGCCGCCACCTCATTTCCCGAACCGCCTGTCCGTACATGCTGCACGCCCATCACCCTGTTCTCATGTGCGCCCGGTCCTCATTTGCCGGTTTTCATTTGATTGTGATCTTGCCCTTCAGGCCCTTGTCGGCAAGGTCGGCGACGGACCACGTGTATTCGCCGGGGCGCACGGTGTGGAACTGAACCAATATGGTTCCCGCATCGTCGAATTCGAACCAGGCCGGTGCGCCGGCCATGTGCACCTCGAGATCGTTTATGACGATCTGGTCAATCCAGACGTTGCGCCAGAGATCGGTCATGAATTTGTATTCGAAGCCGCCGTGAGATGTGATCTTCCAGCGATAGCCTTGGCCGGCGACCAGTTCGAAATCCGTCCGATTGACGTCGTAGCTGGATTTGTCCGAGCCCAGGACAAGCTCGGGGAGGTTCTTGCTGGATCGCGTCACCTTCGGGGCATCATCGTCGTCGGCACTGGCCGCGAGCGGGGCAACCGCCAGCCCGACAAGAACGGCCAAGGCAATCATGCGACTGGTCTTCATGGAGCGAACTTCCTGGCTTGCTTGGGACATCGCTAGTTCGGCGATATGGCCACGCCCCACGGCTGCTGGCCGACGGTGAGTGACTGGACCGGTTCATCGGTCGCCGTGTCGATGAAGGTGATGTCGTTCGAGTTGCCGTTCGTGGTGATCAGCGTCTTCTGGTCGGGGGTGAAGGCGAGATGCCAGACGCGCTGGCCGACGAGGATGTATCTTTCCACTTCGTAGGTTTCGGTGTTGATCACCGCGACATGGTTTGCCGGGCCGAGCGCGACATAGGCCTTCTTGCCGTCGGCGGTTATGGCGATGCCGACGGGCTGGATGGTCTCGGCCCGCAATCCGTTGATCGCGAACTGGATTTTCTTCACCACCTGGCGCTTGGCGTTGTCGATGACGCTTACCGTGCCGCCGACCTCGGCGCTGACCCAAACCTGGGAGCCGTCGGGCTTGAATTCGGCGAAGCGCGGGCGCGTATCGACCAGGACGTTGTCCGTCACCTCATGGCTTTGCGTGTCGATGAAATGGGCCATGCTGGTGGTTTCGGAGGTGTTGACCATGGTCTTGCCGTCGGGGCTGACGCCCATGCCTTCCGGCTCGACGCCGACCGGAATCTCCGAGAGCACCGCCTTGCTCGCGACATCGACGACGGTCACCAGATTGTCGTCCTCGTTGGCGATGTAAAGCGTCTTGCCGTCAGGCGAGAGCACGAACAATTCAGGATCGGGCCCGGAGGGCAGATCGCCCACGATTTGAAGGCTCGACGTATCGATGATCTGGACCGTGTCGTCGTCGCTGGCGCACAGATAGACGAACTTGCCGTCGGGCGAAATCGTGATGCCGCGCGGCCGCTGCCCGACATCGACGGTCTTGATCACCTTCATCGTCGCCGTGTCGACGACGGTCATGGTGTTGTCCTTCTCGTTGGAGACATAGGCCGTATAGGCCGATGCCGGACCGGCCATGAGGCCGGTCGCGAGAAAGGCGAGTGCACAAGCTCGTCCTTGCACCGATTTTCCTCCCGATTGCTTTTTACTTAAGGGCGCATTTCGTCTCCGGCTGGTCGACGCCGAGCGTGTCTAGCTCGGAAACCTGATGGAGGTAGCCCTCCTGCGGCGAGGTCGAGACGACCGACTTGGCGTCGCTGAGCAGGATCGGCTGGCGCAACTGAAGGTTCCATTTGCGGAAGGTCAGCTTCTGGCCCTTGAAGGCGGCGACCGAGAAATCGTCCGAGCGGATATAGTCGCTGATCTTTTTCGGATCGTCGCCATTGGTGCGCGTGGTGGCTTCGCCGACGGCCCGCACGGCCGTCCAGGCCGACATGTCTTTGGACAACATTCGCCGGCCCGTCGTCCTCAGGAACCGGCTTTGCATCTGGATGCCGCCCCACTGCTCACTCGCGGGATGCCATGACGAGGCGACAAGCCCCGCCGTGCCCGCGACCGGGCGCGGTGTCCAGGTGCGGTAGGGCACATAGGTTCCGAATACCTCGCTCTCATCGGCGACCAGCACCACGTCGTGTTCCGGCAGGTCCTGCGTGAACACGGAAATCTGCTGCTGGATCTGCGTGGCGCCGGTGTCGGTGCGCCTGGCGGTGCCGGAGTCCTTGAACTCCTTCTCCGCCACGATCTGGCCACCGAAACGGGCAGCCGCGCGGCGCAACGCATCGGCATAGAGATGGTCCTGCTCATGCGAACCGTAGAGCAGCACCCAGTTCGGCCACTTCTTCACCATGAGATATTGCGCCAGCGCGTCGGCCAGCATGCTGCGCGTCGGCGCGATGTGGAAGACGTTTATGCGGCAGTCCTCCTCGCGCAGGCTGTCGTCGGTGGCGCCGATGTTGAAGATCAGCACGCCCTTGTCGCGCGCGATGTCGGCGATGGACAGCAATTGCCTGGCCGAGAGGTCCGCGACCACATAGCGGTCGCCCTTGACGATCAGGTCGTCGAATGCCTGAACCACATCGGCGTTCGGCTTTATTTCGGTGATGTCGAGGCTGAATTTCTGGCCGAGGAACGTTCCTGTCGTATTGTTGTCGCTGATCGCCACCTTGGCGCCGGCAACACCCTCGTCCCTTGGCGGCAGGTCGAGCAGGGAAAGCGTCAGCTGCGGCGCGTATGCCCGCAAATAGCCTATCTTGATTTCGGTGATCTTCTTTTCAGGCTTGGCCGTTGCGGCCGGTTGCTTGCTCGCTTCCTGAGCCGGCGCACCGGAAATGTTGGCGGCCAGGAAAAGAAAGCACAAAAAGGTCGTGAGAGTGGTCGGCACCGCGCTCGTCATCGATAACATTACCCACTCTCGTGCCGGGTCCAATCCTATCGGACTGGCGCCAAGCCAAGGTGCCCGCGGAAAACTTAGCGGACGTGTTGGATTTATCAAACCTTGTAAGCTGACCTGCCACTTCTGCTTTAGTCCTATTCGCCGCCGGCAAGGCGGCCGGCGATCAAGTGGATCGCGGCATGCCGAACTGCGCGCAAAGTTCCCGGTCGATCCTCGAGATCAAGCAACGCGTCTATCGGGTGGCCACCTCGAAACAGGTGAAGGGTGGGGGGACCTTGGTAGAATAGACTTATGAGGTAGAGCGTTCGATTATTGCTAGCTCACTACGGCTTGGAAACGGTATTTTTTGTTGTCCGGCGGACGTCAAGTCCGCCGGAACATGAAGTTTTTCGATTGCCCTGGGAGGACTGCCTCATGAAAACGCGTGCCGCCGTTGCCGTTGCCGCCGGAAAGCCGCTTGAGATCATGGAGGTGGACCTCGAAGG